>JAIOQG010000020.1 GCA_021413465.1 Alphaproteobacteria bacterium
TCGTCGTGCAGGCGTGAGCTTGGGCGATTGGCTCACCCAGGTGATCATGACCGAAGGTCGTGGTGTGCCGCAGCAACACTATGTGCCGGGAGACGGGACGTACGGCCCTCAGCCGCAGCCCCAATACCAGCCGCCGTTGCCGAGTCTGCGTTATCCGCAGGCTTTCCCGCAGCAACCCCAAGGTTATCAACAGCCGCAGGCCTATGCGCCGGCGAACCCGCATACGTTTCAGACTTACCCCAATGGCGGACCGCAACAGCCGCAGTATCAGCCGCAGCCCCAACAGCCCCAGCCCTATCCGCGTGAAGCAGCGCCGGGTGCAGGCCAAGCATTCGACGCGCAGATGCGCGGCAACGAATTCGCCGTCGTCGCGCATGGTCTGCGCGATATGGCCGACCGGCTTGAGAACACCGAGCGCCGGGCACAGCAATCGATTGCGTCGGTCAATCAATCGGTCGCTGCGATGCAGGACCGTATCGATGCGGCGGAGCGGGTAAAGCAGCTCGCCGACGTTGCCTTTACGAGTGCGGCCGACGCGCTGGCGCAGTCGGCGCGCGATCAGTCGGTGGCGTTCGATTCGCTCGAATCGACGGTGCGCGCCGTTCAGAAGCGCTTGAACGAATTCGAATCAGGCCGGTCGGAGCTGCCGAATAAGGATTCGCTGGCGCGGCTCGAGACGGCGCTTGGGCAGTTGCAAAAGCGCTTGAACGAGATGGAGTCCGGCAAGGACGACCAGCCGCAGAAAGACTCGTTTGCGCGTTTGGAGACAACGATCGGTCAGCTGCAGAAGCGGCTGAACGAAATCGAAGACAGCAAGGCGGAGGCGCCGCAAAAAGAATCTTTGGCGCGGCTCGAAAACTCCTTGCACGACATGCGGGCCGATGTCGCGGAAAGCGACAAGCGCTCGCGTGAAGATCTGACGCAGATCGCGAAATTCATGCGCGAGCTGAGTTCGCGCGTCGATACGACGGAGCGCGCGCTTGCTCAGTCGGGCGGTTCCAGCAAGTCCATCGTCGAAGGTGTCGGCGCGCGCGTCGATGCACTTGAGGCGCGGGCCGCGTCGCAATTCGACGAACTGCGTAATGCTCTGTCGTCCATGGACAGCCGGTTGGCGCAGACGTCGGCGTCGGCCAAAAGCGGCGTGCAGCCGGAGACCGTTGCAGCCTTGAAGCGTTCGGTCGATACGCTGACCTCGCGTCTTGATGAAGTTGGAGATTCGGAAAGCGGGCCGCTGGCGGGACCGATCGGCGCGATCGAGGCGACGCTTGAGACGCTGACGAATAAAATCGAAGACGGCGATCGCCGCGCCGCCGAATCGGTTGCGACGGTCAGCAATGCGTTGAAGTCGATTTCCGGCCGTTTGGAGGATTCCGAAAAGCGGCAAACGCAGTCGATGCAAAGTCTGACGCGCCGGCTCGACGAAACGGACCGCAAAGCCGCGGATGCCGTGTATGGAGTGGAAGATACGCTCAAAGCACTCACGCAGCGCCTTGAGACGTCCGACAAAAAGCACAAGGAAGCGATGGGCGGCTTGCGCCTGACCGTCGATGGTTTGGTGGCGAAGGCGGCCTCAGAGGCTTTGCCGCTCGATTCCCGCATGTCGCGCGCAACAAGCATGCCGTCGCATCTGAGTGCGTCGCGCTCGTTCGAGCCACCGCCAGCCGCAAACTACGATGTTCCGCCGCCGGTACGCGATGCCGAGCCGGAGCTGCCGCCGTTTTCGACCAGCACGTCGCAAATCATTTCCGATTCGGCCCCGCCGCCGGCGTTTCAAGCAGAGTTTCCGCCGCTGCCGCCGAAGGCCGAACCCGAGGGATATTCCGTTTCGGCGCTGCAAACGATTTTGGCCGGCACGCTCTCGGCGCCACCGCCTGCGGGCGATATGCCGAATTTCGATCCGGACAAGTATTCGACAGACACGATCGCCTTCGACAGCGAGTTGGATGCGGTTCCGAAGAAGGCCGACGATTTCCTGACGCAAGCGCGCCGTGCGGCACAAGCCGCGGCGCAAGCAGACGCCGAGCGCGCGCCGCAGCAAAAGCGTGCGAGCTATTTGTCCGCCACCGATGCAGAGGGCGGCGGGCGCAATGTCGGACGCTTAATGATCGTCAGTCTGGCGGCTATCGCTCTCGTTGCCGGTATCGTTGCGTTGCTGTTTACATTGCCTGGCGGAAGCAATGACGGCACCAATCGACCGGAACCCGGCGCCAGCATCGGCGAAATCCTGAATTCACCTGGCGAAGGGGCCGTTCCCGCCGCGCCGCAACCAGTGAACCCGGCACCGGCTGCCGATTTCGCGCCGCTTCCTTCGGGTTCTGAAGCCGCGGCTGCAGGCGTCGCCAGTGTTGCCGTCGAGCCAAACGGTCTTGGTGCGCCGGCGCCGGAAGTCGCAGCGCCGGTTTTTACATCGGGCACGACGGCTTTGCCGGGCGGGCCGACGCCATCCGGCGAAGCGACAGTCGCTTCACTTGAAGTTGCTGCCGTACGCGGCGACGCGAAGGCGCAATTTGTTCTAGCGCTGCGCTATTCCGAGGGCCGCGGCGTCGATAAGGACGACGCGAAGGCCCTCTCGCTCGTTACGAAAGCGGCACAGCAGGGATTGGTGGTTGCGGAGTACCGGTTGGGTGCGATTTACGAGCGCGGCATTGGGGTCAAGAAAGACCTCGCGCAAGCCCGCGGTTGGTACGAGCGCGCAGCGCAGAGCGGCAGCCGCAAGGCGATGCACAATCTCGCAGTACTCTACGCCGATGGCGTAGGTATCGGCCAAAACTTCCAGGAAGCCGCACGCTGGTTCCGTCAGGGTGCCGACTACGGTCTCGCGGATTCTCAGTACAATCTCGCCATTCTGCTCGAACGGGGCATGGGCGTGGAAAAGAACGTCAGCGAAGCCGCCAAGTGGTACGCCGTCGCTTCATCGCAAGGCGACTCCGGAGCGTCCGAACGCCTTGAGGCTTTGAAGAAGACGATGAGCCCGGCCGATATCGCGATTGCGCTTGATGCTGCACGCAATTTCAAGCCAAAGCCGCTCGACCCGACCGCGAACGAAGCGCCGAGCGTTACCGGTTAACGCGGCAGTTCTTCTTCGCACCGGCGCGACCAATCTTCGCATTGGTGACGACTTCAACTAGCCAGGCGGAGATTGCCGCTGTAAGCGTGTGACCAGCCAGGGGCGCAATTCTGCGTGCGGCCTCGCAACGCACCTCCTTCGAACCAGCGCTATATGGAAATCTACCTGCCCATCGCCGAAATGCCGGTGAATATTTTCCTCATTATCGGTCTGGGGGCGGCCGTGGGATTCTTGTCGGCCATGTTTGGGGTCGGCGGCGGTTTTATCCTGACGCCGTTCTTGATGTTCATCGGCATTCCTCCCGCCGTGGCGGTTGCGACGCAATCGACCCAGATTATCGCCTCGTCGCTTCAGGGCGTGATTGCGCACTGGCGCAGGGGAAACGTCGATTTTAAAATGGGCGGTGTCTTGCTTGCTGGCGGCATACTGGGATCGATCGCGGGCATACAGGTTTTCAACGCTTTGAAAGCAGCGGGTCAGGCCGACCTCTTCATTTCCTTGTCATATGTCATTTTCCTGGGATCGATCGGCGGCTTGATGTTTTGGGAGAGCTTGCAGGCGGTGCGCCACGGCGGCTCCAGCGTCGGTGCCGTGAGGCGCGAACCCGGTGGGCACTATTGGGTGCATGGTTGGCCGCTGAAAGTGCGATTCCAGCGCTCGAAACTCTACATCAGTGCCATCCCACCCGCTTTGCTGGGATTTCTTATTGGCGTGCTGTCGGTTGTGATGGGCATCGGCGGCGGATTCATTTTGGTTCCGGCGATGATTTATCTGTTGCGGATGCCATCGGCGATCGTGGTCGGAACCTCGTTGTTCCAGATTATTTTTGTCGCCGCGATTGCTACGTTTCTGCACGCCGTCACAAATCAAACCGTCGACGCGATCTTGGCGATGCTGTTGATCTTTGGCGGCATGGTCGGTGTGCAATTCGGCTTGCGATTCGGCTCACGCCTGCGCAGCGAGCAAATGCGCCTGTTCCTAGCTATTTTGGTGCTGGGAATTTGTGCGCGGTTGGCGGTCGATCTCGTCTTGGCGCCTTCCGACCCCTTCGGCGTAATCATTGAGGGGGTGGAATGAAGCGCTCTGCGATATACGCCGTTGCTGTTTTGCTGATTGCCTCAGTGGGCGCTCGCGCAGAGGATCTCGCGGCCGGGATTTCGCGCGACACGATCGAAATTACATCGAATTTTACCGGAACCGATGTGGTCGTGTTCGGCGCGATCGAGAACGACTTGGGTGAGGCGCTGCCGGCGACCGAAGCGCGCGACGTTGTGATCGTGATACGCAGCGATAGGCCGTATTTGGCGACCGTGCGTCAAAAACAACGCGTGGGACCGATTTGGGTCAACCAAGACATGCGGCGCTTTTCCGGCGTGCCGGGGTTCTATTTCCTCGCATCGACAAGGCCGCTCAAGGATATCGCAAAACCGGACACGCTCGAGCAGCTTGAGCTCGGTCTTAGCAATATCGCTTTGGGGGCTGCGCAGGGATCCGTGGTGGCGCCGCGGGTTTATCGCGAGGCACTTGTCCGCGCAAAGGAGCGCGGCGCGCTTTATGGCGAGCATCAGGGCGGTGTGAGCTTTCTATCGGGATCGTTGTTTCGTACGACCGTCGCCTTGCCGGCGAACGTGCCTGCGGGCAATCTCAAGGTGTTGGTATATGTGTTTTCGGGCGGACAGGTCACGAGTTCGAACTCGATGACTTTGTTCATCGACAAAACCGGCATCGAGAGACGCTTGTCGGATTTCGCCCATAAATTGCCGGTCTTGTATGGGATTTTGGCAGTTCTTTTGTCAGGGCTTGCCGGGTTACTAGCCTCTCTTGCGTTTCGCGAGCGACATTAGGTTTTCTGCGCGTCGAGCGTGCGCACGATGCTCGCCACGTCTTGGTAGTTTTCGGCGATGAGGCTCGCACCGGCGGCGCGTAAACGAGATCCGTGATCGGGGCCACAATGCGAGCCCGCGGTCAATCCGATTGGCGTCATGCCGGCCGCAACCGCCGCTTGAACGCCGTGCGTGCCGTCTTCGATGACGATGCAGGTGCGTGGATCGGCGGGCAGTGTTTTTGCGGCGTGCAGGTACACGTCCGGAAACGGCTTGCCGCGCGCCAGGTCCGCGGCGCTGCATACACGGCCGGCAAAAGGTTCGGTCAGCCCTAGGAGCGTGAGACAAAGTTCCAGTCTTGCCGGGCCGCTCGACGAGGCGATGGCGATCGGGCGGTCGCCCAAGGCGCGGATGAATTCAACGGCGCCGGAGACGGGCTTCAATTCGCGGCGCAGACGTTCAAAACTGCGGGCGCGATAAACGTCCACGAAGTCGCCGGGCAGTTTCCGCTTGTGAAGGCGTTCGGCAACCGCGACGCAATCCTTCAAGCGCAGCCCCCTGTAATGCTGGCTTTCTTCTTCTTCGGATGTCGGAAAGCCGAAGGCGGTGAGACAGTCCCTGAAAGCCGAAAGGACCTCGCTGTCGGCTATGACGCCGTCGAAGTCGAAGATGATGGGGCGGGGCATGGCGCTCGCTCAGGGTCTGAAGGACGAGCGTTTGCCATGGACAGCCAACGGGGTCGACGAACGTATTGTTGCCTTGTGCGACAGGGCGGGTTGTCGCTCTGGCGCGAGCTTATTTCACGCAATCGGCCGTTATTACTGTCTAGTAACCGCGGGACAGGCGCGCTCTTGACGTTTACGTCAACGGAAGTAAGTTGATTGGCATCGATATTGAAGGTGCGGCCATGAAAACCTACAGCATTAGTCAACTCTCTGAAGAGTTTGGCGTTACGCCCCGGGCGATCCGCTTCTACGAAGACGAGGAATTGCTCAAGCCGACGCGACAAGGACAGTCTCGCATCTATGCGCAGCGCGACCGGGTGAGGCTGGCGCTGATTCTGCGCGGCAAGCGTCTTGGGTTCTCGTTGGTCGAGATCAAAGAGATGCTCGATCTTTACGATTTGAAGGACGGGCAAGCGACGCAACTTTCGTACACGATCCGCAAGTTCGACGAGCGCATCAATTCGCTTGAGCGGCAGCGCGCCGATATCGAGCAGGCCTTGAGCGAGTTACGCGCGGGGCGGGCTCATTTCGAGCTGCAACTTGCCGGCAAGCCTTCCAGCCGCGCGTCGGGCGACGGCGATCATGGACGGTTGATCGGTTATGGATTGAATGCGAGCGCGCAAGACTAAAAACACCTAAAAAAATAAGAGGGAGATCCGCATGGGAGTGCTTCAGGTCGAGCGTCCGGCGTGGATGACGGAAGATCTTCAGGTCTTCGACGGAGCGGCGCGCAAATTTCTGGAGCGCGAGTGCCTGCCTCATTCCGAAAAGTGGATCAAGCAACAGCACGTCGACCGGGATGTTTGGCGGAAGGCGGGACAGGCGGGATTGCTGTGCGCTTCGACGCCGGAGGAATATGGCGGCGCCGGCGGCACTTTTGCGCATGAAGCGGTGATCATCGACCATCTTGGACAACTGGGCATCGACGGTTGGGGCATCGTTTTGCACAACGCGATCGTTGCGCCTTACATTTTCCATTGCGGTTCGGAAGAACAGAAGAGGCGGTGGTTGCCGCGGCTGGCGTCGGGCGATTTGGTTGCGGCGATTGCGATGACGGAACCGGGTACGGGTTCCGACCTGCAGTCGATCAAGACGACGGCGCGGCGCGACGGCAATCATTACGTGATCAACGGATCGAAGACGTTCATCACGAATGGCGGCACGGCGAACTTCATCATCGTCGTCGTGAAGACCGATCCGACGCAAGGGTCGAAGGGAACGTCGCTGATCGTTGTTGAGACCGACGAGGTCGAAGGCTTTCGGCGCGGGCGGGTGTTGGAGAAGATCGGGCAAAAGGCGAACGACACCGCCGAATTGTTCTTCGACGAGGTGCGGGTGCCGACATCGAACCTGATCGGCATGGACGAGGGGCGCGGCTTTATTCAGCTGATGCAACAGCTGCCGCAGGAGCGCTTGATCATCGCGCTGCAGGCGATGGCGGTGATCGAGCGGGCGCTTGAGACGACGATTTCGTACGTGAAGGAACGCAAAGCGTTCGGCAAGCAGATCATCGAGTTTCAAAATACCCAGTTCAAGCTGGCCGAATGCAAGACCGAGGCGACGGTCGCCAAGGTGTTTTGCAATCACACGACGGGATTATTGCTTGAGGGCAAGCTCGATCCGTTCATGGCGTCGATGGCGAAGCTGTGGCTGTCGGAAGTGCAGTGCCGGGTCGTCGACGAATGCCTGCAGCTGCATGGCGGGTACGGTTACATGAACGAGTATCCGATCGCGCGCATGTATGCGGATGCCCGGGTGCAGAAGATCTACGGCGGCACGAACGAGATCATGAAGGTGCTGATCGCGAGGAGTTTGTGAGTTTGGCGGCTCCCCCTCCGACGCCTTCGGCGCCACCTCCCCCGCGAGCGGGGGAGGAAAACGGCAAGGGCGACGCATAGCGATGTACATCCCCAAACACTTCGCGATGGACGCGCTTTCCGATCAGCATGCGCTGATCGAGGCATGCGATTTCGGTGTGGTCGTGAGTCACGGCGCCGACGGTTTGTTCGCGACGCATATTCCGTTGATGCTCAAGCGCGACGAAGGCGCGTTCGGGACGCTTTATGGGCACTTGGCGCGGAGCAATCCGCATGTGGGCTTGCTGGGCACGGCGGCGCTCGTGGTCTTTTCGGGGCCGCATGCTTATGTCTCGCCCAGTTGGTTTTCCGATCGATCCATGAACGTGCCGACGTGGAATTATTCCGCAGTGCATTGCAGCGGCGTGCCGCAAGCGACCGGCGGCGATCAGCTGGTGCATTTGCGGGAGATGGCGCAGCGGTACGAGGCCGCGCGGCCGAGCGGTTGGAGCGTCGACGAGTTGAAAGCCGACATGCGCGAGAGCCTGCCGCGCGGGATCGTGACATTTCGCATGGAAATCGCGCGCATCGAAGGCAAGGCGAAGCTGTCGCAAAACAAGCCGCGCGGCGAGCGCGAGCGCGTTATCGAAGGATTGAAGGCGGACGGCGAAGCGAAGCTCGCCGCGCGCATGGTTCAAGAGTTGGAAAAAGCGTAAAGCAAAATTTTTGGCAAATGGAGGAATGAGTATGACCGACTGTTTCGTCTACGACACCGTGCGCACACCGCGCGGCAAGGGCCGCAAAGACGGTGCGCTGCATGAAGTGACGGCTTTGGAATTGGGCAGCCAAGTGTTGCGCAATGTCCGCGACCGCAACAACCTCGACACATCGCTCGTCGACGATGTGATTTTCGGCTGCGTCGACCCGGTGGGCGAGCAGGGCTCCAACATTGCGCGCATCGCGGTATTGAACGCCGACTACGCGGAAAGCGTGGCGGGCGTGCAGATCAACCGCTTCTGCGCCTCGGGCCTTGAGGCCTGCAACATGGCGGCCGCTCAAGTGATGTCGGGGCAATCCGACATGACAATCGGCGGCGGCGTCGAATCGATGAGCCGCGTCGGCATGGGCGCCTCGGGCGGGGCGTGGGCGACGGACCCCGCGATCGCCATCAAGAGCTATTTCACGCCGCAGGGTATCGGCGCCGATTTGATCGCGACGTTGGACGGGTTTAGCCGCGACGATGTGGATGCTTATTCGGTCGAGAGCCAGAAGCGGGCGGCGAATGCGTGGAAGAACGGATACTTCAAAAAGTCCGTGACGCCGGTCAAGGATATCAACGGGCTGACGATCCTGGACCGCGACGAGCACATGCGCGCGGAGACGACGATGCAGTCGCTCGCTTCGCTGCAGCCGGCGTTTACGATGCCGGGCGAGTTTGCGTTCGATGCGGTGGCGTTGCAGCGTTATCCGGAAGTCGAGCAGATCAATCACGTGCATCACGCCGGAAATTCGTCGGGCCTCGTCGACGGCGCGGCTGCGGTTTTGATGGGCACGAAGGAAGCGGGTCGCGTTTCGGGAATGAAGCCGCGCGCGCGCATTCGTGCGTTTGCGTCGATCGGCTCGGAACCTTGCATCATGCTGACGGGACCGGCACTCGTTACGCAGAAGGTGCTGAAGCGCGCCGGCATGACGGTGAAGGACATCGACCTGTTCGAGCTGAACGAAGCGTTTGCGAGCGTTGTGATGCGTTTCATGAAGGTGCTCGATATTCCGCACGAGAAAGTCAACGTGAACGGCGGGGCGATCGCGATGGGGCATCCGCTGGGTGCGACGGGCGCAATGATCTTGGGAACGGTGCTCGACGAGTTGGAGCGGCGCAATTTGAAGACGGCGCTTGTCACGCTGTGCGTCGGAGCCGGCATGGGCACGGCCACCATCATCGAACGCGTTTGATCCGTTTCGCATTCAAAGGAATTTAGAGCCATGGAACTCAAGGCATTTAAGTGGAATCAGGATGGCGAGGGTATCGTCACGCTGACGTGGGACGATCCGGACCGCACGATGAACGTGCTGTCGAACACCGCGATGACGGATATCGCGGCGGCGATCGTCAAGATCGCGGGCGACGCAGCGATCAAAGGCGTCATCATCACGTCGGGCAAGGCGAACGGGTTTTGCGCCGGCGCCGCGCTCGATGAAATGGAAGGTAGCGCGAGCGGCGCGGGCGCACCAAAGAGCGAAGAAGAGCGCGTGCGCGAGCGCTATAACGGCGTGCTGCAATTCAATCTGTTGCTGCGCAAGCTCGAGACTTGCGGCAAGCCGGTCGTGGCGGCGATCAACGGGTTGGCGCTCGGGGGCGGGCTCGAGGTGACGCTTGCCTGTCACTACCGTGTGGTTGCGGACAATCCGAAAATTCAGTTGGGCTTGCCGGAGTCGAAGGTCGGGTTGCTGCCCGGCGGCGGCGGGACGCAGCGTTTGCCGCGGTTGATGGGCGCGCAGGCCGCTATATCGCTGATCATGCAGGGCACGTCGCTCGATCCGAAGACGGCGGCGGCGCAGAAGATGGTGCACAAGGTCGTGCCGGCCGATCAACTGATCGCGGAAGCAAAGCGCTGGATCAAGGAGACGCCCGACGCGGTGCAGCCTTGGGACAAGAAGGGCTTTGAGGTTCCGGGCGGGTTGCCGAACGAGAAGGGTTCGTCGACCGTGTTCACGATGGGCAATGCGCTTTATCGCAAGACCTCGTTCAACAACTATCCGGCGCAGCGTTATATTCTGTCGTGCGTGTATGAAGGCTTGGCGGTTCCGATCGATGCGGGTTTGCGTATCGAGGCACGTTACTTCACCAAGTTGCTGATGGATCCGGCGTCGCGGAACATGATCCGTTCGCTGTTCCTGTCGATGCAAGATTTAGGCAAAGGCGCGCGGCGGCCGGCGAATGTGGCGCCGACGACGGTCAAGAAGCTCGGCATTCTGGGCGCGGGCATGATGGGGGCTGGCGTGGCTTACGTGTCGGCGCAGGCCGGCATTGAGGTCGTGCTGCTCGATACGACGCTGGAAGCGGCGGAGAAGGGCAAAGCGTATTCGACGAAGCTGCTCGATGGGCAGATTTCGAAGGGCCGCTCGACGGAAGAGAAAAAGCAAAAGCTGCTCGGCCTCATCAAGCCGACGACCGACTATGCCGATCTCAAGGGCTGCGATCTGATTATCGAAGCCGTGTTCGAGACCCGCGAGATCAAAGCGGGGGTGACAAAGCAAGCCGAGGCGCAACTCAGCGACAAGTCCGTGTTCGGGTCGAACACATCGACGCTGCCGATCACGGGTTTGGCGGAAGCGAGCGTTCGCCCTGAGAATTTCATCGGCATCCATTTCTTCTCGCCGGTCGACAAGATGCAGCTGGTCGAGATCATCATGGGCAAGAAAACGGGCGACTATGCGCTCGCCATGGCGGTCGATTACGTCAAGCAGATCAAGAAGACGCCGATCGTGGTCAACGATTCGCGCGGGTTCTATACCTCGCGCTGTTTCGGCACTTATGTCGGCGAAGGTCAGGAAATGTTGGCCGAAGGCATTGCACCGGCACTGGTCGACAATGTGGGTCGCATGACCGGCATGCCGCGCGGGCCCTTAGAGCTTGCCGACGACGTGGCGCTCGATCTGGCGTACAAGGTGCGCGAGCAGACTAAGAAGGACTTGGGCGACAAGTACGAGGCGGGTCCGGCGGATACGCTGATCGAAACGATGGTGGCCAAGCTCGGCCGCTTCGGGCGCAAGAACGGCAAGGGCTTTTACGACTATCCGGCCGACAAAGGCGGCAAGAAGCGTTTGTGGCCGGGCCTGAAGGACATCGTGAAATTCAAGATCACGTCGTCGACGCCGGAACTGGTCGATGAGCTTAAGAAGCGCTTCCTCTATCGTCAGGCAATCGAGGCGGCGCGCTGCTTTGAGGAGAACGTGGTCACCGATCCGCGCGAAGCGGATGTCGGCGCGATCCTGGGCTGGGGCTTTGCGCCTTATACCGGGGGGCCGCTGTCGCTGATCGATACGGTCGGCACGAAGAAGTTCGTCGAAGAGTGCGACGTTCTCGCTCAGAAGTACGGCAAGCGCTTCATGCCGGGCAAATTGCTGCGCGACATGGCCGAAAAAGGCGACACGTTCTACGGCCGTTTCAAGCCGGCGACAAAAAAGGCGGCGTGATTCGTTTTACACGCTGTGGTTTAGGGGGGCCGGCGCCGTGCGCTCCGGCCCCCTTTTCTTATGTGTCGGCGAGCGTGTATCGTCGCGCAACTCTCGAACAAAGGTATCTCATCGCCATGCGCGCCGTTTTTCTGACCGCCGCTTTTGTCGTCGCTTCGACGATCCAAGCTTTCGCTACAGACCGGAAGGTCGAAGATTTCTACGGCGCCTATTTGGGGCACGGCGAGGAAGAGGCGCTGGGCGCGGCGCCCACGGGCGACATGGAAAAGCAGACGCGTTTCAGCCAGGTGATCATCCGGCCGGCGGCCGAAAACGGCTTCACCATCGAATGGGCGACATTGAAGCTCAAAGGAGACGAGATCCCGCGCGAGGCGGATACCAAGTCATACACGCAGACGTTTCGCGGCACCCAGAAGCCGAACCTGTATCGCGACGTGACCTCGGGCGATCCGAATTTGGGCGCGGACACGTCTTGGGCCGTCATCAATGGCGATACAATGAGCGTCGTTCAGATTTCGGTGGCGGCGGATGGCGGGTATTTCGTCACCCATTACGACCGGACGCTGACGGAGAAGGGCATGGATGTGCGGTTCACGCGCTTCGAAAACAGCCGAATTGTGCGGGCCGTACGCCTTAATTTGTTCAAGGGTCCGGCGAAAGTTAACTAGGTGCTTGTTGTGGTTGGCCGCTCCGCTATGGTTTGATATGTGAGAGAGAAGGGCTGGGGCGCCCTCCACAGACCACAGGGGACTACATATGCGTATTACCGCAGCGCTCGCCTTTGTCGCGCTTTTCGCCGCTTCGGCAGCCCAAGCCGCCGATCGTAAGATCGAAGACTTCTACGGCCGCTGGATCGGCACCGGACAAGCGACCCAGGGTGTCGTCAACCCCGTTGCCACGCAATCGCGCGATTCGGAAGTCATCATCGAAAAGGCCGCGGACGGCTTCAAGATTTCTTGGACGACGATGTCCTCGACAATCAACGACGCGTCGCGCTCCAAAGTGAAGGCGTCGGTGCTGACGTTCAAACGCGGCAAGAAGCCCGGCGTGTTTGTGGATGTGAAATCCGGCAATGCCATGGAAGGCAAGAAGACAACGTGGGCGCGCGTTTCGGGCGACATGTTGTCGATCGCGCAGCTTGTCATTGCCGAAGACGGGCAATGGGATGTCACCGTCTATGACCGCACGCTCAAGGGCGGCGATCAAATGACCTTGGCATTCACGCGCGTCACGAACGGCGCGATCGCGCGTCAAGCTTCGCTCTTGATGACCAAATCCAAAGAATAAGTTTGCTCGAGCGTTCGTTCGGATTGGCGAGTGCTTGCGGTCAAATGATGCTTTGATTTGCGTTCGAGAATTTGAACGGCGATCAATGCTTGATGGCGCCTGCGGTCTACCTTGTGCGGCGCGGCAACAAGGGCAATGTTCGCTGTGCGGGTACTGATTCATGCGGGCACGTCATAGGCGCTTGCACGCAGAAATCGGATGAAGCGAACTGCCTGAGGGGGCACATCCATGACAGGCGCTACGGCTGCGCGTGTGCTGCAATTCTGGCCCGAGCGGCGAGCCATCAAGATGTGGGACGGCGAGGTCTCATATCTGGCGTGGGAAAATGCGCCGCCGAAGGCGCCGTCGCTTCACTTTGCGCATGCCAACGGTTTCAACGCGCTGACCTATCGGTTTTTGCTCGATGGATTGTCGGCGGCGTTTCGTATTTACGCCAGCGACCTTCGCGGCCACGGTCAGACGACACTGGCCGCGAATCCGAAGGGTATGCGGACGTGGATGATCTACCGCGACGATATTTTGAAGGTTCTGCAGGACTTGGACGGACGGCCGAAGGTTTTGGTCGGGCACTCGATGGGGGCGACCGCGAGTTTGATGGCGGCGGCGGCCAAACCCAATTGGGTGACCGGGTTGATCTTGGTCGAGCCTGTGATCATGCCGCCGCGCTATCTGCGCTGGAAGGCTATGATGAGCGCGCTGGGGCTCATCGAGCGCGTGTCCCCTATGATCGCACAAGCGAAACGCCGCCGCAGTATTTTCGCGTCGCGCGACGACATGTTCGAAGCCTATCGCGGTCGCGGCGCCTTTCGGACGTGGCCGGAAGAGGTGGTGCGCGACTACATCGAAGGCGGGTCGGTCGAATACCTCGACGATAAGCAGGTGCGGCTTGCGTGCACGCCGGGGTGGGAGGCTGCGAACTATCGCGCGGCGACGCCGAATATTTGGCCCGAGCTCGAGAAAGTGCGGTGTCCGGTGACGCTGATTGTCGGCGAGAAGCGTTCGACTTGTCCCGAGCCCGTGGTGGCGATGCTGCACGAGCGTATGCCGGGGCTGCGCATCGTTCGCGTTCCGGAGGCGAGCCACTTCCTGCCGATGGAGTTCCCGGCGATCGTTCAGCGCGAGATTCGCGCGATGGCCGGTATTTCAGACCGATAGTCCCGGCACGACCAAGCTTTCCAAGCGCGCGCGGAGTTCCGGCGGAATTTCGATCGCTTTGCGCTCCGTGAGGTCCATCGCCACGGCAACAGCTTCCGACGTTGCGAAGCATTCGCCGGTTTCGGCATCGAGCAGCCAGTGGCACCAGACATAGGTTTTGGACGATACGGATTTGAGTCCGCTTTTGAGGATCAGCAAATCGCCTTCGCGGGCGTAGGTGCGATAGACGAAGCGGTATTCGAGCGCAGCGCCGCCGATGCGGCCGGTCGAGCGGTCTTGGCCGCTGGTTTGGGCGATCAGATTCGGGATCGCGTCCGAGACGCGCGCCATGTAATTGCGCGTCGTCATGTAACCGGCTCGGTCGCAGTGTTCCGGCAAAACGCAGCCGCGGAATGTGGTGAGCAGGTTCAGCGCTTCGGCTTCCTTCAGGGTCGGCGTCCGGCGGGGTAGCGCCATGTCGAGGCCGCGCGGGGCGCCGTGCGACGGCAGGTCGATCGTGAAGTCCGGAGCTTTGGCGATCGCCTCCACCGGCAAGGGCAGACCGCCGCGAAAGGCAACGTCGCACCATTCGGCTCGCGTTACGAAGGTGGCGGCGACGTTCTGCGCGACCGTGTTTTGCATTTCTTCGTAAAGGATCAGGCCTTCGCTTTGCGCACCGATGACGCCGCCCGAGATGGCGTAGGGCGCGCCGGGGCGAAGCTCGCGGTGAAAGCGGATGTGCTGTTCGCGCGGAATCAGCATGGCATGATCGCTTTGTTGTGCCCGCGGGCTCAAGCGCAATGCCGCGCCGAGGGCGGCCATGCCTTCGTCGGCTTTGGCGATATAGAACTGCACATTCATGTGCCCCATCTGATCGCACTCCCATGTCTGAACGCTGGAGCGCGCAACTTCGATCGTGTGACCCATAATTTCGATTTACTCCGGGAGCGATTGATGGCGTCGGCCGCCGAGGGGCCAAAAGCGAATGACGAGGATGCCGACACCACTGATCGTCAGAGCCAAGCCTAGAAGCGACATGATCACAATGGGCCAGTGATTGAAATTCTCACGTTCGGAGTAATCCATGATGTGCAGCGACCACAAAAAATCGTAAGTGCGCCACAGGCCGCTGCGGCGCGCGACGACTTTGCCGGTCAGCGGTGCGACGTAGAGATGCGTCGCCTCGCTATCGTCCAAGACGAGCTGCCAGACAGGCAGCGTGTTGCGATATTCGATCGGCGCGTCTTTTTCGATAAGTGTCGCCGATACGATGCGGCCCTTACCCGAATAGTCGGCGGTAGCGATGGTGCGTGCGGCGGCTTCGTCCAAGGGTGAGATGAGCGACCCCGATGTTGCATCGACAAGGGCGTAGGGCTTGCCTTTGCTTTCAAGGCGCCAAACCCATTTTCCGGCGAGGTCGGCAAGTTCGGCGCGCGACACAGGAGCCGTCACTTGTGCGATTGCCTGGGATGCCGGGATCAGGTTGCCGGCCGCATGCAAATCGCCCGGTGTGGCTTCGCGAATGTTGTGTTCGTTGCGGACCTGTTCGATGGGGAAAAACGTCATGAAAAGGCCGCTCGCCGTCCATGCGAGTATTTGTAGGCCGACGATCAAGCCAACCCATTTGTGGACCGAAAACCACCACTTTCGCATCAATCTCTCCATGCGCTTAGGTCGGACTGTAACCGGTCAATTTGTCGGATGCGATGGCCGCCGGACTCGAATAGCGTGGGTGCTGCGCCGCGCCGGTTGGGGTTGGAACGCTACGGAAGATTTGGGAGGAACGATTGGCACAAGGACCGCTGACCGGTGTTCGGGTTGTGGAATTCGCGGGGCTTGGACCGGCGCCGTTTTGCGGCATGCTGTTGTCCGATCTTGGTGCCGATGTCGTGCGCATCGACCGTAAGGACGCGCGAGCAGCAGCTGCGCATCACGTCACGCAACGCGGGCGGCGATCGGTGGCGTTGGATCTGAAAAATCCGGATTCCGTTAGCGTGTGTTTGGATTTGTTTGCACGGGCGGAGATTGTATTCGAAGGGTTTAGGCCCGGGGTGATGGAGCGTTTGGGGCTTGGTCCCGATGTTGCGTTGAAGCGCAATCCCAAGCTCGTTTATGGGCGCATGACGGGATGGGGGCAGACGGGGCCACTCGCCAACGCCGCGGGTCACGACATCAACTACATTGCAATCACGGGCGCTTTGCACGCGATCGGAACGAAGGAGCGGCCGGTGCCGCCACTGAACCTGATCGGCGATTTCGGCGGTGGGGCGCTTTATCTCGCGTTCGGGTTGCTGGCGGCGCTGACGCATGCGCGGGCGACGGGCAAAGGCCAAGTTGTCGATGCCGCCATGGTCGATGGCGCGGCGTCGTTGATGTCATATTTCTATGGGTTCCGCGCGGAAGGTGTGCATACGGCGGAGCGTGCCGCAAACCGGCTGGACGGTGGGGCGCCGTTCTACGACGTGTACAAGTGCGCGGACGGGGCGTGGATCGCGCTGGGCTCGATCGAGCCGCAGTTCTATGCCTTGTTGCGCGAGAAGGCGGGCTTGAACGATCCGGCGTTCGATGCGCAGTTGGATCGCACGCGCTGGCCGGAGCTTAAGGAGAAGCTTGCGCGCGTGATCGCGAGCAAGACGCGGGCGGAGTGGTGCACGATTATGGAAGGCAGCGACGTTTGCTTTGCGCCGGTGCTGGAGCTCGGCGAGGCGCCGTCGCATCCGCACAATGTGGCGCGGGGCGTGTTCGCGACCGTTGAGGGTGTGGTTCAGCCTGCGCCGGCACCGCGATTCGATTTGACGCCGGGCGCCATTCAAAGCGGGCCGCCGAAGATCGGCGCGCACACTCTCGATGTGTTGCGCGATTGGGGCTTTGCGGCCGATCGTGTCGAAGACCTCAAATCCAAGGGAGTAGTTTAGCCATGTCTCGCCGCGCCGCCATTGTTGCGCCGGTTCGCACACCGGTCGGGAAATATCTTGGGGCTTTGAAGGATTGGACGGCGGAAAAGCTTGCAGCGCATGTGATCCGGGAAACGGTGCGGCGCAGCGGCGTCGATCCGGCGCGCATCGAGGACGTGGTGTTTGCGCAAAGCTATGCCAATAGCGAGGCGCCGTGCATCGGGCGGTGGGCCGCCCTTGCTGCCGACCTGCCGATCGAAGTGCCGGGGTGCCAGGTCGACCGGCGTTGCGGTGGGGGCTTACAGGCAATCGTGACGGCGGCGATGATGGTGGAAACCGGCGCTGCCGATGTCGTGGTCGCCGGCGGCGTCGAAAGCATGAGCAACATCGAGTATTACACGACCGCGATGCGCAGCGGTTCGCGCGCGGGCAACGTGCAGCTTTACGATCGTTTGGAGCGCGGGCGCGAGCGGTCGCAGCCGGTGGAGCGTTTCGGCGTGATCTCGGGCATGATTGAAACGGCGGAGAACGTTGCGAAAGAATGTCAGATTTCACGCGAGGCGGCCGATGCGTTTTCGCTTGAGAGCCATCAACGCGCGGTGCGTGCGCGCGAGGCGCAAAAGTTCGCGGATGAGATCGTCGGCGTTTCGGTGGCGCAACGGAAAGGCGATCCGATACTGGTGACCCAGGACGAAGGTGTGCGCGGGGATATCAGTCTCGAAAGCCTGGCGGCGCTCAAACCGATTATCAAAGGCGGTGTTGTGACGGCGGGCAATTCAAGCCAACAGAACGATGCGGCGGCGGCGTGTTTGATCGTCGCGGAAGACAAGCTTGCGGCGCTGCAGCTTGAGCCGATGGGCTATCTCGTCGGATGGGCGGCGGCGGGTTGTCATCCGGCGACGATGGGACTTGGGCCGGTGCCGGCGGTGCAGAAATTGTTTGCGCGCAAGAAGATCGCTTGGAAGGACATCGACCTTGTCGAATTGAACGAGGCGTTCGCGGCGCAGGTTCTGGGCGTGTTGAAGGGGTGGGGCTGGGACGAGCGCGATCGGTTGAACGTCAACGGCTCGGGAATTTCGCTTGGCCATCCGATCGGTGCCACGGGGGTGCGCATCATGACGACGCTGCTGCACGAAATGCAGCGGCGCAAAGTGCGGTACGGGCTTGAGACGATGTGCGTCGGCGGCGGGCAGGGGATCGCGGCGCTGTTTCAGGCGCCGTGATCCGCGCGGTTTTGCTTAAGCCTCTTTGGCGTCTTTTTCGGCGCGCACGGGCGTTGCTTTGAGGCAATGCGCGACTTCGCGCAGCGTGGCCGCCGCAGTGACGCCGAGCTTATCGAGCCGGCCCATGCGGGCGAGTGTGGCGAGGCCCAGAGCCGCCGCCGACAGGCCCAGAGCGCGGGCTTGCGCTTGTTCCGGCGGCAGGTGTTCGAGGTTCAGCGGCTCGCCCACCGTTTGGAACAACGAGATCAAACGGCCGGTGAGAGCGCGTTCCGAGCCGGGGTTCGTGCGGCCGTCGGAGTCGAGCGTGAAGATCGTGTGCGCGGCGGCGAAGGCTTCGGAGGCGGCCGAGGCGCGCTCGGCCGCGTCGCGCGACGAGGTGTTGCGCAGCTGCTTCGTCAGGCCGGACAGTTCGAAGATGGCGAGCTCGGAAATGATCGCCGCTTTGGAATGGAAATAGAAATAGACGGCGCCGGGAACGTAGCCCGCTTCGGCGGCGACGGCGCGGATGGTTAGATTCTTGGCACCATCGCGGCCCATGACGCGGCGCGCGGCGGCCAGAATTTCGGTGCGCTTGAACGCGTGCGCGGATTCGCGACGGTCTTCGCGGCGTTTGTCAGACGGAATTTCAGCTTGAGACAAGGCGCATCCCCCCGGATGAAACGAATCAATACTCTGTGGGGAAAGACATCGCCGATGTTTGAACGACGTTCAACACACTAGAAGCGATAGAAGGGCTTCGACACACCTTCTGCGATTGGCTCGCCGCCATCGCGTTCACGCACCGCTTCTTTGAAACCTTTTTCTTCGGCGAGGCGTTTGAACCACACACCTTCCGGCGAATGGCGCGCAATTCCGTCAAAAAGCGTCGCAAACACTTGCGTCTGGGCGAGGCCCATGGAGTCGATGGCCTGGTTGATCGTTAATTTGATCATCATCAGTTGGTTTTTCGGCACAGCCGAGATGCGTGTCGCCAATGCAACAACGCGGGAATTAAGTTCGGATTCGGGGACGGACTCGAGCACGAGACCCATCGCGGCTGCCTCTTTGCCGTCGATCAGGTCGCCGGTGAGCAGCATGCGCTTCGCCTTTTCGGCACCCAGGCGATAGATCCACATGGCGGGTGTGGGGATGCCCCAAACGCGCGCTGGCGGGTAGCCGATCTTCGCGTCGTCGGCCATCACGACCAAGTCGCAGCAGAGCGCGATGTCGCTGCCGCCGGCGACAGCGTGGCCGCGGACCTTGGCGATCGTCGGCTTGTTCGAGCGCCACAGGGACATGAAGTCTTGGGTGTTGCGGCTCATCATCGCGAAGTCGACCATCGGGTCCCAGGGACCCGACGATGCGTCCTGGCCGCCGGCGGCGCGGTTCGGGCGTTCGGCGTAGTCGATTAGGTCGTAGCCGGCGCAGAAGGCGCGGCCGGCGCCGGTGACGACAATGGCGTGGACGTCGTTGTCGTCATTGGCCTTCTCAACGGCTTCACGAATTTCCTGCGGCATGCCGCGCGTGATGGCGTTGAGACGCTCCGGCCGGTTTAGGGTGATGGTGGCGATGCGGCCTTCGACTTCATAGAGCAGGTGCTTGAAGGGCATGGCCGCCGCCTTAATCAGACTTGGAAGAACAACATCAACCCCAACACGGCCTCGGCGGCGCAGAAGCCCCAGATCGTCAGCGATGGCGGTTCGAGCCAGCCGGAATAGCCGCGACCCGCCGCCATGCCGATGAGCGCCAGGCCGATCGTCATTGTGATGCCGGCGCGCAGCGGCGACCAGACGAGAGCGATGAACAGTGCCAGCGCCATCGCGGCGCCGAATCCGCCGTAGACGGCGCGCACTTCGTTGCGCGATTCCACCGTCGAGAGTTCGAGCTTCGTCAGCCGCGTCAGGTATTGCGGCTGCCAGAGGAGTGCCGCCCCCATGGCGGCGAAAAGTAGGAAACCGAGATAGAGTGAGATGAGCATTGCTTAGAGCCCCAATTGCCGCGCCGCGAGATCGCGCATGATTTCTTCCGAGCCGCCGCCGATCGCGTTGACGCGGACTTCGCGGTAGATGCGTTCGACGCGGATGCCGCGCATATAACCATTCCCGCCCAGAATTTGCATCGCTTCGCGGGCGCAGTATTCCATCGTCAGCGTTGCTTGCACCTTGAGCAAGGCGAGGTCGGCCGCGGGTGTTTCGCCGTTCTGGACGCGCCAGGCGCACATTTCGAGGTAGGCCTGGGTCGCGTTAATTTGGCGCACCATGTCTGCGATCTTGTGGCGGATGACTTGGTGGTCGGCGAGGCGTTTGCCGAAGGTCATGCGCTCGCGGGCCCATTTCACCGCGTCCTCCAAACAGACGCGGGCATAGGCGTTGGCGCTGGCGGCCATGCCGAGGCGCTCGCCGTTGAAGTTCAGCATGATGCCGATGAAGCCCTGGTTCTCGCCGCCGATGAGGTTTGCCGCGGGCACGCGCACGTCTTGGAAATAGATCGCGGCGGTGTCGGATGCCCACCAGCCTTGCTTCTTCAGGTTTGTGCGCGTGACGCCCGGCGTGTTCGCTTCGATGAGCAGCAGCGAAATGCCGCCCATGCCGGGGCCGCCGGTGCGCACGGCGGTGGTGAAATAGTCGGCGCGCATGCCGCCGGTGATGAACATCTTCGAGCCGTTGACGACGAAGTGATCGCCCTCGCGGACGGCACGGGTTTTCAGTTGCGCGACGTCGGAGCCGCCGGAGGGTTCGGTGATGGCGAGCGCGATGAGTTTGTCGCCGGCGAGAACTTGCGGGGCGATGTGCATTTTCATTTCCGGTGAGCCGATGGCCAAGATCGGCGGCAGGCCGATGCCGTGGACCATGAGGCTGGCGTTGATGCCGCCGGCGCCCATGCGCGCCATCTCCTCGGCGGTGACAATGCCGTGGAAGCGGTCGAGGCCTTCTTTGATGCCGCCGTATTCTTCCGGATAGCCCATGCGCGAGAGGCCGAAGTCGGAAGCCTTTTTGTAGAGCTCGCGGGGGAACTCGCCTTTTTCTTCCCACTCGTCGACGAAAGGCATCATCTCGCGGTCGACGAACTTGCGCAGCTCGCGCCGCCAAGCGTGGTGGATGTCGGTGTAGAAGGGTGAGGGCGGGCGCGAGGAGTCGAAGTCGAGCGTTTGCAGGTTCTTGGTCATGGGGCACGTTTCCTTGTTGCACGCATTTGGGCGCGAAACGGCGGAGCGTGCAAGGCGGGGCTTAGGCGGTTTTCAGCGTGACCAGGACTTGGCGGATCGAGACTTGATCGCCGGGTTTGGCCGAGACCGTTTCGACCGTAGCGTCAGCGGCGGCTTTCAGTTCGTGTTCCATCTTCATCGCTTCGAGGATGACGAGGACTTGGTTCTTCGCGACCGCGGCGCCGGGCTCGGCCAGCACTTTGACGATGCGACCCGACATGGGGGCGCGGATGACGTTGCCGCCAGCGCCGCCTTTGGGCTCGGCGGGGGCGTAGGTGATGTCTTCGAAGAGGGCGTCGCGGCCGTCCCCCTTTGTTTTTGCGTGAATGAACCCATCGCGTTCGTCGATTTCTGCAATCAGTCGGGTGTCGCCTGCCTGAACAGCGGCTTCTCCTCCGCGACCTCGCCGTGCCCTCCAAGCCCAAAGCAATTCGATGCCACCGACTCTTCCACTTTCGACAACAAACTCACGCTCCTTTTCGCGCTCGCGCAATCTGAGTTTTGTCCGGCGCGTTCCGGTCGACGCCCAACCCTGTCCGTGACCATGTGCGAGATAGAGAGCGACGAGCGCGCCAAGAGTGGAGTCAACATTATCGTCTGGCGCCACCACTGACCTTTCGAGCCAGAAGGTGTCGATGTTGCTCCGCATGAAATCTGGATGGCTGAGTAGTTCTTGCAAATAGACTCGGTTCGTTCTCAACCCGACTACATCGAGCCTTCCCAAGTTCGCAACCAATGCGCTGCGCGCGTCTTCGCGCGTTGAACCCTTTGCGACGATCTTGGCGATCATCGAATCGTAGTTGTCGGTCACGAGGTTGGATCCGACGCCAGAGTCGATCCGGCAGTCCAATCCCCACACCTTGAAAATGTGGATCCGACCCAGTTGGGGCCTAAACCCTTGTGCTGGATCCTCGGCGCAGAGGCGCGCTTCGATCGCGTGGCCGGTGATCTTCACCTCGCTTTGCTTCAGCGGCAACGGCTCGCCCTTGGCGACTGTGAACTGCCATTGGATCAAGTTCGTGCCGGTGACTTCCTCCGTCACGGGGTGTTCGACCTGGATGCGGGTGTTCATTTCGAGGAAGTAGAAGTGGCCGTCGCGGTCGAGGAGGTATTCGACGGTGCCGGCGTTTGTGTAGTTGACCGCCTTCGCGAGGGCGACGGCGGCTGAGCCCATGCGTTGGCGCAGGTCTTCGCTGACGCCCGGGGCTGGGGCTTCTTCGATTATTTTTTGGTTGCGGCGTTGGACGGAGCAGTCGCGTTCGCCGAGGTGGATGACGTTGCCCTGGGCGTCGCCGAAGACTTGCACTTCGATGTGGCGGACGTTGTCGAGCGCCTTCTCCAATATCATGCGATCACTGGCGAAGGCGGAGAGCGCTTCGCGTTTAGCGGAGGCGAGCGCGTCGATGAAGTCTGCTTCTTGGGTGACGCGACGTTGGCCGCGGCCGCCGCCGCCGAGGGCTGCTTTGATCAGGACGGGCCAGCCGATCTTTTTCGCCTCGGCGAGGAGCTTCGCTTCGGATTGATCGTCGCCGTCATAGCCGGGGATGACGGGCACGCCGGCTTTGCGGGCGATTTCTTTCGCGTTGCCTTTGTCGCCCATGGCGCGGATCGCATTTGGCGAGGGGCCGATCCAGACGAGGCCGGCGTCGATCACGCTTTGCGCGAAGTCCGGGTTTTCGGAGAGGAAGCCGTAGCCGGGGTGGATGGCTTCGGCGTTGGTCGCCTTTGCGGCAGCGAGGATGTTCGCGACGTTGAGGTAAGAATCGCGCGCGGGGGCTGCGCCGATGTGGACGGCGGCGTCGGCGCTCTCGACGTGCAGCGCGCGCTTGTCGGCGTCGGAGTAGACGGCGATGGCGTGCAGGCCCGCGGCCTTTGCCTCGCGCACGATGCGGACCGCGATCTCGCCGCGGTTGGCGATGAGGACGGAGGTGAAGGGGCGGTGGAGGGTCATAGCGCAGTCTGGGAGCGCGGGCGTCCCGCCGGCTCTTTCTGATTGCGAACGGCGCCGACGTCACAAGGAAGGTAAGAGCCGGCAGGATGCCGGCGGTCCCAAGAAGCAAGAGCGGGCGGGACGCCCGCGCTCCCAGACTGCGCCGTGCACTTCATTGCCCGCGTCCCGGCAGTGTTCCCATGTGTTTGGCGATGATTTGCAGCATCACTTCATCCGCGCCGCCTCCGATCGAGCCGAGGCGGCCGTCGCGGTAGCGGCGGCTCACCGGCGTTTCGGCCATGAAGCCCATGCCGCCCCAGTATTGCAGGCAGGCGTCGTTGACTTCGCGCTGCAGTCTTGCGCCCTTGAGTTTGGCCATGGAGGCGAGCTTCGTCATGTCTTCGCCCGCGACGTAGCGTTCGACGGCGTGCCAGGTGAGCGCGCGCAGGGCTTCGAGTTCGGTTTGCAGTTCGGCCAAGCGGAAGTGGACGACTTGGTTGTCGAGGATCGACTTGCCGAAAGCTTTGCGATCACGGGTGTAGGCAATCGTTTCGTCGATTGTGCGCTGCATGCCGGTCAACGAGCCGAGCGCCGCATACATGCGTTCTTCCTGGAATTGCACCATTTGATAGGTGAAGCCCAGGCCTTCTTCGCCGATGCGATTGCGTTGCGGCACGCGCACGTCGTCGAAGTGGATTTGCGCGGTGTCGCTTGAGTGCATGCCGAGCTTTTTCAGCGTGCGGGCGACGGTGACGCCCTTCGACTTCATCGGCACGCAGATCATCGTTTTGTTGCGGTGGGCGGGACCGTCGCCGGTGTTCGTCAGCAGACAGATCCAATCGGCCTGCGCGCCGTTTGTGATCCACATCTTGCCGCCGTTGATGACGTAGTCGGCGCCGTCTTTGCGCGCGTTCGTCTTGATCGAGGCGACGTCGGAGCCGGCGCCGACTTCCGACACGCCGATGCAGGCGACGTATTTGCCGCTGATCGACGGCGCCAGAAATTCGGCGCGCACTTCGTCCGAGCCGAAGCGGGCGAGGGCCGGCGTCGCCATTTCGGTTTGGACGGCGATGGCCATCGGAATGGCGCCACAATTGATGTGGCCCAGCGCCTCGCAGTAGACGGCGGCGTAGGAGTAATCGAGGCCGAGGCCGCCGAACTTTTCCGGCTTCGTGATGCCGAGGAAGCCCGCTTTGCCCATTTTCCCGAACACGTCGTGTGCCGGGAAGGGCGGGTGTTCCTCCCACTTGTCGACGAACGGGTTAATTTCCGTGTCGATGAAGCGGATGAGCGAGCGGCTAAGTTCTTCGTGTTGCGGCGTCAGTTTCATTTCTTAGCTTTTGCTCTGCGTCAAAAAGAGGACGGCGCGATAGATGATCCAAATCGGAATGACCACGATGGCGCCCAAGATGGCGTAGCCCGAAGCCCAATTGAGCGCGTCGATCGTGATCGACCACGTTTCTTGAATCGTCTTGCCGAAGTTGCGCCACAGATCGACGGGGTCGATGCCGAGGAAAAAGAGCGTGAGCCCAACGATGAACGACAATATCGCCAATCTGAGCAATGTGGGCACGATCGGCCCGCCGAAAATGTTCTGCACGATTGCGTCTCCCTTTGCGTTCCGGTCTATGCGTTACATCCGGGCCACGCCGAAACTGTTCGGTCGCAGCTGACGGTGGTCCGACTCCTTGCATACGTCTAGGCACATTCCGACCACGCGGCGGCTGTCGCGCGGGTCGATGATGCCATCGTCCCACAGGCGGGCGGTCGCGAACAGGGCCATCGACTCGGCGTCGTAGGTGTCGACGATTTGTTTGGCGGCGGCACCTAAGGCTTTCATGTCGGGCTCGCGTCCGGCGCGGCGCGCGCCGTCCTCGGCGATGATGGTCATCACCTTCGATGCCTGCTCGCCGCCCATCACCGCGATGCGGTTGTTCGGCCAGGCGAATATGAACCTCGGATCGAAGGCGCGCCCACACATGCCATAGTTTCCCGCGCCAAATGAGGCGCCAATATGGAGGGTGATTTTCGGCACTGCAGCATTCGTCACGGCCTGGATCATTTTCGAGCCGTGTTTGACGATACCGGCGCGTTCGGACTCCGTGCCCACGATATAGCCCGTCGTGTTCTGCAAAAAGAGCAGCGGGATATTCGATTGATCGCAAAGCTGGATAAATTGGGCGGTCTTGACGGCGCCCGCGGCGTCGATCGGGCCGTTGTTGCCGATAATGCCAATGGCGTGACCTTCGATGGCGGCATTGCCGCAAACGGTGTGGGGGCCGTAGTCCGATTTGAAATCGAGCCATTCCGAACCGTCGACGATGCGGGCGATGACTTCGCGTACGTCATAGGGCTTGCGGTAGTCGTTGGGGACAATCGACAGCAGTTCCTCGGCGTCGTAGAGCGGTTCCTTGTAGTTGCGCTTCGGTAGCGGTTGCGCCCAGCCGATCTTGGCCAGAATTTCGCGTGCGAGCTTGATGCCGTCGCGGTCGTCTTCGGCCATGTATTCGGCGAGGCCCGAAACTTGATAGTGCAGCTCTGCGCCGCCAAGCTCTTCGTCCGTTGCGATTTCGCCGGTGGCGGCCTTCAGCAGCGGCGGGCCGGCGAGGAAGATTTTCGAACGGCCGCGGACGACGACGACATAGTCGCTTAAGCCGGTTTGATAGGCGCCTCCCGCGGTGGACGAGCCGTGCACGACGGCGATCACGGGTATTCCGGCCTTCGACAGCTTGGCGAGATTGGCGAACGAACGGCCGCCGCGCACGAACATTTCGGCTTGGCGCAACAGGTTCGCGCCGGCGCTTTCGACGAGCTGGATGTAGGGAAGTTTGTTTTCGAGCGCGATCGCTTGCGAGCGCAGGTTTTTGTCGACGCCCATCGGCGTTGCAGCGCCGCCCCTTATGCCGGCGTCGCTGGCATTCACGACGACGCGGGCGCCCGACACCGTGCCGATGCCGGTGATGATGCCGCCGCCGCTGGCGTTGTCGGCGCCGTCGTCGTCGTGCATGCGCAGGCCCACCAGCGTCGAGAGTTCGAGAAACGGCGTTCCGCGGTCGAGCAAAAGATCCACGCGGTCGCGCGGCAATAACTGGCCGCGCTCGGCGAATTTCTTGGCCGACTTGGCGGAGTTGGCGCGCACCTTGGCTTCAAGGCCGCGCACCTCGTCCAGCAATTTCAGATGGCCGGCACGGTTGGCGCGTGCGGTGTCGGAGGTGAGGTCGGCTTGGCTTTCGATGGCGGGCATGCGTTGACCTTGAAGCGCTGAGGGCCAACCCCCGCGGGACATTTAGAGTTTGGGCAGATTGCCTGGCCCTGTCGCGGGCGTCCATTCGGATCGCTCACTTTCCCCTAACCATATGATTTAGCAACAAAAAGCGAACGAGGAGGTGTCTGGCGTGTTTGTGAAGGCCTGGGCGGTCGACGAGGTGGGAAAGGACCCGCTAAGCTCTTTGGCAATTGGGACCTGGTGGGGATTTCGCGTGATCGCTCGTTCGTTTCTGTGTGTCGCCGCGTTCTTGGTTGCGTGGTCTTCGACGGTCTTGGCCGCGCCCGAGGTCCGGCGGGTCGAGAAGGGCAATCTGATCCTTGAGAATGTTCCCGACACACCGGTGTCGTTGCGCGAGCGTTTGCGTATGTACCAGGCGGCGCGCGGCGCGGGGTTGATGGACTTTGCCCCGGACGGGCGCAGCATCCTTGTGCAAACGCGCTTCGGCGAGACTGGCCAGCTGCATCGCGTCGATGCGCCCTACGCCATGCGGCGGCAAATTACGTTCTACGACGAGCCCGTGAATTTTGCGATCTATCGCCCCGGCAAATGGCCTAAGCGCACGATTCTGTTCAGCCGCGATACGGGCGGCGACGAGATGTTTCAGCTTTACTTGCTGGACGAGCGCACGGGCGATGTCGTGCGTTTGTCGGACGGCAAGACACGCAACACCGACGCCGTGTTTTCGCGCGACGGCAAATGGGTTGCGTGGACCAGCGTGCCGGCGGATTCCGCGCGCTATCGGGTGATGGTGGCCGATGCGTCGGATCCGAAATCGGCACGTGTGGTGCTGGAGGAAGACGGCAGCTGGAGCGCCGCTAATTTTTCGCCCGACAACCAAACGCTTGCGGTCACGCGTGACATTTCCGTGAGCGACCAGCAGATTTGGCTGCTCGATTTGATCAATGCGCGCAAAGCGCAGCTTCTGCCTTCGCCGGTAAAAATCTATCGCGGCGCGCCGGTTTATTCGCCGGACGGGAATACGCTTTTCTACATCACGGACGAAGATTCCGAGTACCGGCGCATCGTGCGCCACGATCTGCGGACGGACGATAAGGATTTTCTGACGCAAGACATTCGCTGGGACGTGGAAGCGCTCGAAATGGCGCCGAACGGTCGCACGTTGGCGTTTGCGGTGAACGAAGGCGGCACGTCGCAGATCTATCTGCTGGACACGCGCAAGGGGCGCAAATCGCCTGGGCCGCGCTTGTTGCCGGGTGTGGTCGAGCG
Organism: Alphaproteobacteria bacterium; assembly: GCA_021413465.1. Classification (GTDB taxonomy): domain Bacteria; phylum Pseudomonadota; class Alphaproteobacteria; order Micropepsales; family Micropepsaceae; genus SZUA-430. The sequence goes on from JAIOQG010000020.1 coordinate 27,756, forward strand.
GCTGCGCTTTAGCGCCGACGGGCGAAAGCTCGGCTACACGTTGAACGGTACTGCGGGGCGCGACGCTTTCGTTTGGGATGTGGGCAAACGGACCGCCGTGCAGTGGACCGACAGCGAGGTTGGCGGCTTAGACAAGTCGGCTTTCGTTGCGCCGCAGCTCGTGGACTACGAGACGTTCGACGCGCTTGACGGAAAGCCGCGGCGTGTGCCGGCATTCGTTTACAAGCCGCAAGGCGTAGGCAAATTTCCGGTGTTGGTTTCGATCCACGGGGGGCCTGAATCGCAGTTCCGGCCGAACTTCAATCCGTTCATCCAATATCTGGTTCAAGAGTTGAAGGTTGCGGTGGTCGCGCCGAACGTTCGCGGCTCGACCGGGTATGGGAAGTATTTCGTCGATCTCGACAACGGGAACCGGCGTTTGGATTCGGTCAAAGATATCGGTGCGACGCTCAACTGGATCGCCAAACAGCCGGATATGGAGCCGCGGCGCGTGGCCGTTTATGGCGGCTCTTACGGTGGGTATATGTCGTATGCGTCGATGATCGACTATGGGGACCGGCTTGCGGCCGGCATCAGCGTCGTCGGCATTTCGAGTTTTGCTACGTTTCTCAATAATACGAGCGGTTATCGCCGCGATTTGCGGCGCGTCGAGTACGGTGACGAGCGCGATCCGCGTATGCGCGAGTTTTTGGATCGCATCTCGCCCTTAACGAATGTCGCCAAGATCAAGAAGCCGATATTCATCGTTCAGGGCGCGAACGATCCGCGCGTGCCGGCGTCGGAGGCGGCGCAAATGCTGAAGGCTATTCGCGCGAATGGCGCGGAGGCGTGGTACATGCTGGCCAAAGATGAAGGGCACGGTTTCCAGAAGCAAAAGAACCGCGACGCGCTGAACGAAGCGATCGCTGCGTTTCTCAAGATGAAATTGTTGGGGCAGCGTTTGGAGTAGCTAGTCGTCCGAGCCGCGGTTGAAGAAGACACGCGTAAGAAGGAATAGCACCAGCGCTATGCCTGCGAGTGCTATGACGGCGTTCCAGCCGCCGAAGATGGAATTTGCCACCGTGCCGATGACCGTCGTGGCAAACCAAAGGATGAAATCCCAGGCGCGGCCCAAATAGTAAGTAAGATCCATCTCAATCCCCCATTTGGCCACGATTTGGCCGCGCAATTCGCGCACTTGCGCGTGGAGGCCGTCAGCCCCTAACAGTCTGGCCTCAGCGGCCATATAAGCAACCACCTGCGGAAAATGAACAGCCCCATCAAAGAAGTCTTGGATTTGCTCGATCTCGAAGCGATCGAGGTGAACATTTTTAGGGGTGTGAGCCCCAAAGATCGCTGGCAACGCGTGTTTGGCGGGCAGGTCTTGGGTCAGGCTCTGGTCGCGGCGTCGCGCACGGTCGAAGAGCGGGTCTGCCACTCGCTGCACGCCTATTTCATCCGGCCAGGCGATCCGAAGGTGCCGATCCTGTACGAGGTCGATCGCTCGCGGGACGGGCGCAGCTTTACCACGCGCCGCGTCGTCGCCATTCAGCACGGCGAGCAGATATTTCACATGGCGGTGTCGTTTCAGGTGCCGGAAGAGGGGCTTGAGCACCAGTTCGACATGCCGAAGGTGCCGATGCCGGAGGAGCTTGAACCCGAGGAGCAACGCCGCGCGCGTCTTGCCGATCAATTGCCCGAGAATGTGCGCGAGCACTTCACGCGGCCTAGCCCGATGGACGTGCGTCCGATCGACGAGGACGACAATCTGCTGAACCCGGCGAAGGGGCCGCCCTATCAAAACGTGTGGATTCGAGCGAAAGGCGAGATGCCGGCCGCCTTGTCGGTGCATCAATGCGTGTTGGCGTATGCATCGGATATGACGTTGCTCGATACGTGCTTGATCCCGCACGGCGTCAGCTGGTTTTCGGGGCGCCTGCAATCGGCGAGCCTCGATCACGCGATGTGGTTCCATCATCCGTTCCGCGCCGACGAATGGCTGCTTTATTCGCAAGACAGTCCCAATGCTGCGGGCGGGCGCGGTTTCAATCGGGGAAGTTTGTTTACGCGCGATGGGCGTCTGGTTGCCTCGGTCGTGCAAGAAGGGCTGATCCGTCTGCGCGACCAGAAATAGGCTGGTTGTCGGATTTGGGCCGTAACGGTTGTCGCTACACGCGCCGGACGAAGCTGCGCCGGGGCTCTAGAATTAGTACTTTGTTAACGATTGCCCCCTAAGCTTGGGACATTAGTAAGCCGGCTTCCCCAAAGCCGGTCATGAGTCCCCCGCCGGCCGAGCCGTCCCCATTCATCCGGCTCGACGGCATTTAGGCGGCCAGAAAGCAACCCCCATTGCTTATGGGTAAGGGCGTGGATGATCCCAGCATCCACGCCCCCGCCTGTTTTCTTGTTCACGCCACAAAGCCAGATCATAGTCGGCCGAGCAATTGTGGCGTGCGGGCTTGGCATTACCCCAAAACGACTTCGGATTTTTCGAACCTGGCGGTGGCGATGATGCGCGCCGGCGCGGGTTGTCGTTTGGCATCGCGCTATGCGTTCACGCCGTCGTTCTATTTGCGCTGGTGAGTTTGGTTTCACCGCGATTTTCAGAACCGCCCGAGCGTAAGAGCGAGCCTCGCATCGTGGCCGTTGCGGTTCGGATCGCGCCGCCGCCGCCCAATGTCGATCTTTTCGGTCCAGAGGATGTCGTGTTGGCGCAGCCGCGGTTCCGGCCGCGCGCGCCGATGGTGGTGCGCCAGCAGCGCAAAGGCGATCCGGCATTGGCGGTGTGGAAATACCTATGCAACCGTGCAACCGGGACGGCGCGTTGAGCGTGGCGGTGCAGCGCGGGTGTCCGGAATTTCAGTTCGGCGATGTGAATCTAGGGTTGCTTGATCCCTTGAACCGCAGCGGCGACAGCGGTGTGCTTCTGGGGGCCGATACGAAAACAATGACGCTGGAAGAGGCGGGGGTGGCCCGGGGCTGGATCACGCGGCCGGCGCCCAAGGGCCAATCTGCGCTCGCAGGCAAAACCGATACAGTCAATCAGCCCCGCGGCCCCGAGATCTTCGACATGCTGCCAACGTTGAAACATCCCATCGAAGCAGCCCCCGATGTCCGGTAATCAATGCGCGACTTTGCGTAGGCGTTCGGCGTCGGTGGCTCGGGCGAGGGCGGCGGCGATGTTGTTCAAGAGCTCGATCGATTCGAAGACCGTGTGAATGGCGCCGCCGGTTTTGAGTTCGGCGTTGCGAACGATG
>JAIOQG010000359.1 GCA_021413465.1 Alphaproteobacteria bacterium
GCGCGGGTTATGATGGGCGCATGATTTTGTCGGGGCTCGATCTGCGCATCGATCCGGACGATCGCATCGCGTTGTTGGGTGCGAACGGCAACGGCAAGTCTACATTCGTGAAGCTGATCTCAAGCCGCTTGAAGCCGATGACCGGCACGCTGACGAAGGCGCGGCGGTTGCGCATCGGCTATTTCGCGCAGCATCAGCTCGACGAAATGCGCTCCGACGTCACGCCGGTGCGGCATCTGATGAACCTGATGCCGAACATTCGCGAGCAAGAGGCGCGCACGCGGTTGGGGGCTGCGGGCTTTCCGGAATCGAAGGCCGACACTTCGATCGGCAATCTGTCGGGTGGCGAGCGGGCCAGGCTTTTGATCATGATTGCGGCATTGGATGCGCCGCATCTTTTGATTCTCGACGAGCCGACGAACCATTTGGATATCGACAGCCGCGAAGGGCTGGTGTTGGCGCTCAACGACTATCCCGGCGCCGTCGTGTTGATCAGCCACGATCCGCATCTGATCGAGACCTGCGCCGACCGGCTGTGGCTGGTCGCGAATGGGCGCGTCACGCCCTATGACGGCGACATGGACGATTATCGCAAGTTTTTGCTCGACGAGCGCAAGCCTGCGGGAACGAAAGTCAAAGCGCCGAAGATCAACAAAGCCGAAGAACGCAAGGCCGCCGCCGATCGCCGCGCGCAGGTGACGCCGCTGAAGAAAGCCGCCGACGAAGCGGAAAAGCGGATCGCGCGCTTGCAGGGGGAGTTGGCGAAATTCGACGCGGCTTTGAACGCGCCGGACCTCTACGAAAAGGACGCCGGGCATGTGACGGCGCTGACCCGGCAGCGCGCCGATGTGCTGAAGCAGATCGAGGCGGCAGAGGCGGCGTGGGTTGTCGCGAGCGAGGCCTACGATGCCGCGTGCTCGGCGCTTGAGAGTGCAAGCTAGCGCCATTAAGTGGCGATTAACCTCAGCGGCGCAGTGTGAACGCTCGTTGATTCGCGATGGGTTCACTTTTGGGGTTGGGTAGCGAAATGAAATCGGCCACTACGCCGGATGCGCAAATGCGCGCCTTGAAGGAATGGGCAGTCGAGCGGATGACCACCGGCACGCAAACGCCGTGGGCTTGGTTTCAGTTCATGAAGCTGCTCGAGGTCATCGATACGTTTCTCGAAGCGGAGGTCGATGCGGGCTTGCACGAACAGCGGCCGGCGTCTGCGAAGCGTCCGATGTCGCGGGGCAAGCCGCTGCCGTCGAATGTGGTGCCAATCGACGTCGCGATGCGTCAGCGGGCGGCGGAGTAACTTACGCCCGCCCTTCGAGATTGCGCCGCGCGACGTCGTACCAATCGCGGTTCAAGGCTTGGGCATGGCGGGGTTGTTGCTTGTAGGACTTTACGACGCCCTCGAGCACCTCTTTCGCCTTCGCCGGTTGTCCCAGTTTTTGCAGGAAGATCGCGTAGCGCACTTTCGCTTCGTAGCCAGGGTAATAGCCGATCAGCGCTTCGTATTCGGCCGCCGCTTCTTCCGATTTTAGCTGGCCTTCCAGCGCGCGCGCATAGAGCAAGTGGCCGTCGGATGAATTGAAGTCCGGGTTCTTGTCGCGCAAATGGTCGAGCGTGCGTTGGCATTCCGCGAAGTCCGGCTTCTCGACCAACACACGCGCAAAGCCCAGAAGCAGGTTGGGGTCGTCGGCAAATAGGCCCGTCAGTGCGGTACGGTAGAGGGCGACGGCATCGTCGTGCATGCCCTTGCGAGAGCATTCGTCGGCGAGGGCTGCTTTCGCTGCCGGCGTGCCGGAAAGTTCGACTTGCGCTAGGCGGTCGCGGTATTCCCGATCGGGGTCGAGGACGGTTTGGACGTTGCTCAAGACATTGCGCGCGCGGCGGGTGTCGGCGATGCCGGGCAAAATCTCGACCAAGAAATAGGCAACGCTGCCGACGAGCGGCAAGAACATGATGACGTAAAGCCAAGGCTGGGTGCGACCCGTGCGGACGGCATGCACGATGCAGAGAATCTGAACACCGACTGTCGCGAGAAAGATGATCGGCATGGCGCGGCTCCGATACATGAAGAGCATTGTGCAGACGCTCTAAAAGAACTGTTTTCGAGAGTTCTTGTCAAAGGCGAATGCTCACGCGCGCTCCCATTTGCCGGACGCGGCCTGTTGCCAATAGGTGACTTCGTGACCGCTGCCCTTGGCGCGCTTCCATTGTTCGCGCGCAGCGTCCAAGGCTGCGGGATCGCGGCCGTCGAATATCAATACGACGCGGGCCGCATTCGCGATTTCGTCCGCCGACCAGGCTTCGGCCTCGGTGCCGTCGACGAAGAACAAGACTTCGGCGGCGTTGGGATTGCCCGGGGCGGCTGTCAGCAAGATGGGCTGTTCGGCGGGGTGAGGATCGCGCGCGAGGCCGTGGGCTAAGAAGCTGTCGTCGCGATAGGTCCAGAGATGGGCATCGAGGGCGGCGATGCGTTCGTCGGAACCGGCGCGCACGAGCGCCTTCCAGCCGCGTTCGCGCGTTTTTTCCAAGAGGCCGGGCAGCACGTCTTCCAGTGCCGCCCGCTCCAAGTGATAGAAAAAGACTTCCGTCATTCAGCTTTCATAGTTTTCTGCGACCAGACGATTGAGAAGGCGCACGCCGTAGCCGGTTGCGCCTTTCGGATTCGAGCCGCGCGCCTCTTCGGCCCAGGCGGTACCGGCGATGTCGAGATGCGCCCATGGCAGCTTGTTGACGAAGCGCTGAATGAACTGCGCCGCGGTGATCGAGCCGCCGAAGGCGCCGCCGATGTTCTTCATGTCGGCGATCGGGCTATCGATGAGCTTGTCGAAGCGTTCGCCCATCGGCATACGCCAAAGCTCTTCGTTTTCCGCCTTGCCGGCCGCAAGCAATCGTGCCGCCAGATCGTCGTCGTTCGAGAACAGGCCCGCGATTTCAAGCCCGAGCGAAACCCGGATGGCGCCGGTGAGGGTCGCCAGGTCGACCATGAATTTCGGCTTGAAGCGATTTTGGCAATACCATAGCGCGTCGGCGAGAACGAGGCGGCCTTCGGCATCGGTGTTGAGGATCTCAATCGTTTGGCCCGACATCGATTTGACGACGTCGCCTGGCCGCTGCGCTTTGCCGTCGGGCATGTTTTCGACGAGGCCGCAGATGCCGATGGCATTCACTTTGGCCTTGCGGCCCGCGAGCGCGTGCATGAGGCCGGTCACCGCTGCGGCGCCGCCCATGTCGTACTTCATTGCTTCCATGCCGGGTCCCGGCTTCAGCGAAATCCCGCCAGTGTCGAACGTGACGCCTTTGCCGACAAAGGCGATGGGTTGGGCATTGCGGTCGCGCGCGCCCTTCCACTGCATGACCAACAATTGCGTCTCGCGCTCCGAACCGAGGCCGACACCCAAGATCGAGTGCATGCCGAGCTTGGCCATGTCCTTTTCGCCGAGGACTTCGACCTCGAGGCCGAGATCCTCGAGCTTGCGGGCGCGCTTGGCGAATTCTTCGGGGTAAAGAACGTTCGGCGGCTCGGTGACAAGGTCGCGGGCGAATTGCACGCCGCGGGCGACCGCTTCGAGCGAACGCCATGCTTTCTTTGCGTCGGCCGTTTCACCAGTGCCGATACTGAGTTTTGCGAGGGTGGGCTTGTCGTTCTTTTTCTGGGTGGTGCGGTAGAGGTCGAAACGATAGCTGCGCAGTAGCGCACCCATGGCGACGCGCGCCGCAGCTTCAGCGTCGATGTCGGGCGCTGAACCTTTGGGGAGCTGGATCAGGATCGTGACCGACTTTTCGCCGCTCGCAAGGAGCCGAGCGACGGTTTGCGCGCCAACAGTTTCCGCCACTCCCGGGTTGAAGTCGGCGGGTTTTCCCATGCCGACGACCAAGACGCGGTCGAGATCGACTCCGGAGGGCGCCAGAATTTCAACCACCTGCCCCTTTGCGCCGGTAAAACGCGATGCCTTCAAAGCGCGACCGACCGCTCCCTTGGACTGCTTGTCGATCTGGTCGAGTACGCCCGTCAGATCGTCACCCTCCGGGGCCCCTATAGCGAGCGCGCCTTCGTCGGGAATTTCGGACTTTACAAAGTTGATTTGCATGAGCGGGTTATCTCTTAACGGGAACATAAACTCGGGTTAATCTTGAAGGTCGTTGCACGGTCGGCGCTGCTGGACTAAGCGGTTGCTGGAGTGCTTGCTATCAGGGCCGATTCCTTGTGGATATCGGCGCGCCGGAACGGGGCTTCAGCCGCCGCGTTGTAGCGAGCCAAATGACTATTGTGAAGCGGCCGCCGTTTTCCGGCCAAATGAGGCGCATCGGCTCCATGTCCGGAATTTCCGCTTACATATTCCGGCAAGTCGGCGGGCCTCTTTTGTTCTTTACGTTTGTTCTGACGGCCGTGATCTGGCTGTCGCAATCGCTTCGCATGTTGGACTTGGTGATCAATCAAAGCCAATCGGCGGCGACCTATCTCTATCTGACGGTTTTGGCGCTGCCGCAGTTGATGGGTCTGATCCTGCCCTTCGCGCTGTTTCTTGCCGTGCTCTACGCCTTGAACCGGCTCTATGCGGAAAGCGAGTTGGTGGTCATTTGGGCGGCGGGTTTCAGCCGTTGGGTTGTTGCAGGCCCCGTTCTTTTCATCGCCATTTTGGCAACGCTCGTTGCCTATCTCTTCAATCTCGTTGTGATGCCGGCCGGTATGCGCGAAATGAAAGACCGCGTGTTCGAAATTCGCGCAGACCTCGTGAACACGTTCGTTCGCGAAGGTGCGTTTACGAACCCACTGGACTCGCTGACCGTTTATGTCGGCGAGAACAATGTCGGCGGCGACATTCGCGGCATCTTGGTGCACGACGCACGCAATCCCAAGGGGATCGCGACTTACATGGCGCAGCGCGGGTTGCTGGCGAACACGCCTTTGGGCCCACGCTTGATTATGTATCAGGGCAATGTGCAATGGCTGGAAGGCGGCGAGGGCCGGCTTAAAATTCTGAACTTCGAAAAATATACTTTCGATTTGGGTCAGTTCGACAAGCAGCGCGATATGACGTCGCGTGAAGCGAGCGAACGTTACTTGGGCGAATTGCTTAATCCCGAGAAGACGGTCAACGACAAGCAGCGCCGCAAGTACTTCTCCGAAGCCCATAGCCGCCTCACCGGGCCGCTTTATTGCCTCGTTTTTGCATTGATCGCGGTGGTGGCGCTGGTTGGCGGTAGCTTTAACCGGCGCGGATATGGCGGTAGGATTGCGCTCGCGATGGGCGCGGTTCTTGCAGCGCGGCTTCCCGGCTTCGGCTTGCAGCAATTGACGAATTCGACGCCGGACGCCGCTTTCTTGATGTATGTTTGGCCCCTGCTTTGGATCGCCGGAATGTTGTTCATCTTGTCGGTCCCGGGGTTCGAGCTGCTTTCGCGCGGACGTGGCGCTCCTCAGCCGAGCCCAAGCCCATGATGCTGAGCTGGACGTTGTCGCGTTACCTGGGCCAACAATTCCTCATCAGCGTGGGAATTGTTTTCGGCATGTGCATCACGTTGGGCTTTGTGATCGACATCGTCGAACTGCTCAATCGCACGGCAGGAAAGGACGCCGTGCCGGTGGCGACGGTCCTTGGAATGGCGCTGTTGAAGCTGCCCAATCTGACCGAAAAAATGATGCCGTTTGCGGTGCTGTTCGGCGCGATCTGGAGCTTTGCGCGCATGACGCGCAGCCAGGAACTTGTCATTGCGCGTGCGTCGGGCGTTTCGGCTTGGTTGTTCTTAGCGCCGGCTTTGATTGCGTCGTTCCTGATCGGCGTGTTCATGACGACGGTCTACAATCCGTTCGCCGCGCGACTGATCTCGCGCTACGAGGAACTTGAGGCGCGCTACATCCGCGGACGCTCGTCTTTGTTGGCGGTGTCCAGCAACGGGCTTTGGCTGCGGCAAGGCGATGAGAAAGGCCAGACCGTTATTCACGCATTACGGGTGTCCGATAGCGGACTGCGCCTACAGGATGTGATCCTGTTCATCTACGAGGGAAAAGACAATTTTCGAGGCCGAATCGACGCCAAGGCGGCAGCCCTGGAGAAGGAGAAATGGCACCTCGAAAGGGCTTGGGTTACCGGTCCGGACCGTCCAGCTGTGTTCTATCCGACACTCGATGTGAAAACGTCGTTAACTCCCAACCAAATTCAAGAAAGCTTCGCAACCCCCGATACTATAGCGTTTTGGGACCTTCCGCAGTTCATCGGGCAGGCTGAGGCAGCAGGTTTTTCGGCGACAAAACATCGGCTCCACTACCACGCCTTGCTTGCGGGCCCCATGCTGTTATGCGCTATGATATTCGTGGCGGCGGCATTCTCGCTTCGGCTGGCACGTTTGGGGGGGGCTGCGAGGCTCATTCTCTCGGGCGTGGTGACCGGGTTCTTGTTGTATTTCTTCACGGACGTTACACACGCCTTGGGGATTTCTGGAATTGTCCCAGTTGCGCTTGCTGCGTGGGCTCCCGCGTCGACAGCGTTGCTGCTTGGTATGGCGTCTTTGTTCAATCAGGAGGACGGATGAAGGTCGCGTTTCGCCTCATCACCGCCCTCATTGTCTGTGCAGTTTCGGTATCGACCGCGTCAGCGGCCGAACAAGCGCAGGTGCTTGCGCTGCTCCAATCCCCCGCCGGCGACGAGCCTTCGACGGGCGGCACCGGCAAGCCCGCTGATAGCGAGAAAAATCCGGAAGTCCTGATCCGTGCCGACAAAATGGTCTACGACGCCAATGCCAACGTCGTGACGGCCGAAGGGAACGTGGAAGTCATCTACGGTGGGCGCACGCTGATCGCCGACAAGCTGTCGTACAACCAACAATCGCGAATTGTCATTGCAGAGGGCAACGCTTCGATCCGCGAAGCGAACGGAACGGCGATCTCGGGCAACCGTATCGAAGTGACCGACGACATGAAGGACGGGGTGATCGAAAGCCTCAATGTGGTGATCGCCGGACGCGGCCATTTAGCAGCCGCGCGCGCCACGCGCGAAGGCGGTTCGGTGATGACGCTCGAGAAGGCCGCCTACACCACCTGCAAACCTTGCAAAGAAGACCCGTCGAAAGCGCCGACATGGCAGATCAAGGCGTTCCGCGTGATCTACAACCAGGCGAAAGCGCGCGTGGAATACGAGGACGCGTTCTTCGAAGTTTTCGGCGTGCCGGTGTTGTATCTTCCGTATTTCTCGCATTCGGACCCGCAAGCGCCGCGTCAGTCGGGATTCTTGGTTCCCGGCGTCGGGCATTCGTCCGATCTCGGCTATTTCATTGAGGTTCCGTATTATTTCGCGTTGTCGCCGAGCTACGATCTACAGTTGGCGCCGATGTACACGGAAAACGACGGGCCGCTGCTGAAAGCCGACTGGCGCGAGAGGACGGAGACGGGTTCCTATAACTTCCAAACCAGCGGCCGTTATGGCCAACCGCGAGACAGGTTTGGCGTCGAGACAGGCGACGACACATTTCAGGGGCACGTATTCGGCCGCGGGCGGTTTCAAATCGATGATGTTTGGCGTTGGGGTTACGACGCGCAGCTGACGTCGAACGACACTTACCTCAAGCGCTATGACATCTCTTCGCTCGACCGGCTTGAGAACAATCTGTTTATCGAAGGCATTAGCGGGCGTTCGTATGCGGCAGTGAACAGTTGGTATTTCCAAGGATTGCGCGAAACCGACGATCCCGGCACAACGCCGTTGGTCTTGCCATTGGCCGAAGTTGAGTACGTTCCCGACGAAAAAGTTTTGGGCGGCCGTTTCGAGCTTTCGGCCAGTGCGCTTTATCTGCGCCGCGGTGAAGGTCGAGATACGGCACGAGCGTCTACGACAGCTGCGTGGAAGCTGCCGATCACGACAAGTGGCGGGCATCTGATTACGATGTTCGCCAATTTGCGGGCGGATGCCTATCACGTGACGGATGCCGGACCGCTGCAGAACGAAGACTCAACCGTCGGGCGCTTTTTGCCTTGGGCTGGTGTCGAGTGGCGCTACCCGCTCGTGCGCACGGATTGGGGATGGAAACAGGTTATCGAGCCGATCGTTCAGGTGATCGGCGCCCCTTACGGCGGCAATCCCGACGAGATTCCCAACGAAGACAGCGCGAGTTTCGAGTTCGACGAAACGAACTTGTTTTCGTTCAACAAGTTTCCGGGTCTCGACCGCTGGGAGACTGGGCCGCGCGTGAATGCCGGCGTGCGCGCCGCAGCCTATTTCGACGAGGGTTTTGTCGAGGCCATGCTTGGGCAAAGCTACAGGCTGCACGAGGACGACGCGTTCACTGAGGAATCGGGGCTGCGCAACCAGCAATCGGACATTGTTGGTCGCGTTACGATCCAGCCGGATGGGCACATTCGGATCGTCAATCGCTTCCGCGTCGATCAATCCGCATTCCGCTTCGAGCGTAACGAAGTGTACGCCGAGGCTTTCGATACAGATTTCTATTCGTTCAAAGCGGGCTACATCCTGCTTGAACCAGAACCGTTGATCCCGCTGCAACGCGAAGAGGTAAACCTTTCGGGTAGTATTCGCGCGCTCGACGATATCTGGCTTAGAGCTTCGGGGCGCAAAGACCTCGCCGACGATCAGATGATCGAAAGCAAATTCGGTATTTCCTACGTGGACGATTGCGCTGAATTCGGCGTGGATTTCCGGCGCCGCTTTACCCGAGACCGCGATATTGAACCCGCCAGCTCCTTCTTGTTCACATTTCGCCTGAAGGGTGTGTACTGAATTCGGCAGGAATGACCGTTTTTGCGTAACAAATCGGTCATGTCGCAACCGCGGAAGTGCCATTGATTGGTGGCAAGAAGTGGTTATTCTCCCCAGCGTTGCAGCGGCTAGACCCTTGAGTCTCGGCCCAGCCGTTCAGTCACCTCTCGTTTTCGGATACTGCGATGCTCTTTCGTCGGTCGGCTTTGATACATCGCGTTATCGTTACGGTCGGGTTTTGCGTGGTGACGGCGTTGTCCGTTTCGGCGTTACAAACGGACGCTTGGGGCGCAACCAAAGAACCGCGCACGATGCGGGCCGCCGCGGTCGTCAACGACATTATCATTTCCACTTACGATCTCGACCAACGCATCAAGTTGGTGATGGTGACATCGGGCGCGCAAGGGCCTGAAGCGGAAAAACGCTTGCGGCCGCAGGTGCTTCGCCAGCTGGTGGACGAATTGCTGCAGCTTCAGGAGGCGCAGAAATTCAACGTCAAGATCACGCAAGAAGAGCTTGAGAAGAATTTCAAACGCATCTCGCAGCAGAACAACATCTCGGTCGATCAGATCAACAAGATGCTGGACGATAACGGCATCTCGCGCTCGACACTGCAAAACCAGATGAAGGCCGATCTTGCTTGGCAGAAACTGGTGCAGCAGAGGCTGGCGCCGCGCGTCACGGTTTCGGACGACGAAGTGTATGCCGTGTTCGATCAGATGCAGCAGGCGGCGAGAAGCACGCAGTATCTCGTGTCCGAGATTTTCCTCGCCGTCGACGGGCCCGAAGTCGAGGATCAGGTTAAGCAGAACATTCAGAGCATACTTGGGCAGCTGCGCTCGGGCGCGACATTCTCGGCGATCGCGCGCCAATTCAGTCAGTCTGCGTCCGCGAGCGCCGGCGGCGATATCGGCTGGGTCGGCGAAAGCGATATGGTGGCGCCTGTGGCCACGGCCGTGAAGTCCATGAGCCTTGGCGGCATCTCTGAGCCCATTCGCGCGCAGGGCGGTTATTACGTTGTCGGCTTGCGCGAAAAGAGACTTGCGCTCGGTTCTAAGGTCAACTCCACAGTCGAGGCGCCGCCCAAGCCGCAAACGGCCCGTAAGATGGCGTCGACGATATCGCTGGGGCGCATTGCGATAGCCTTGGCGGAGAATGCGTCGAAAGCAAAACAAGATCAGATTAGGCAAGCGTCGATCGAAATCTATCGATCGGTGAACGGTTGCTCCAGCGCCGGCGCGGTGGCGAAGTCGCACGGCGGAAAGTTCGATATGATCGGACCGATGAACGTCAAAGATGTGGCACCACAGTTCCGCAAGATTCTAGAAGAAACGCCTAACGGACGCTCTACGCCGCCGCTGCGGGGCGCCACGGGCGTTGAAATGTTCGTCATTTGCTCCGGTGGTATGGTGCCGGCGGCGCAAGTGGGAGGTGGGCCGGCACCGACGCCGAAAGCCGCCACTGAAGTTACAAAAGAAGAAGTTGAGAGCCGCCTCTACAACCAAGAGCTTTCGATGCTGGCGCGGCGCTATCTTCGCGATTTGCGCCGCGATGCCACTATCGAAATGCGGGACAACTAGAGGCGCATGACAGCGAGGCTCAGGCCTCTCGCCCTGACCATGGGCGAGCCCGCGGGTATCGGGGGCGAGATCGCGATCAAAGCCTGGCACGCGCCGGACGGGCGGCTTGTCCCGGCCTTTGCGGTGTTGGGCGATCCCGATTGGCTGCGCGCCGAGGCGCATCGCATCAAGAGCCACTCGCATATTGTCGAAGTGCAGTCTCTGACAGAGGCCGGCGAGCGCTTTGCCGAGGGCGTTCCGGTGCTGGCGCAACGTTTGAACACGAAGGTCCTGCCCGGCCGACCGGCAGTGGAGAATGCCGCGCGGGTGATTGCGGCGATCGAGCATGCGGTGTCGCTGGCGCGCTCCGGCGAGGCCAGCGGGGTCGTCACGAACCCGATACACAAAGCGACGCTATACAAGGCCGGTTTCAAGTTTCCAGGCCACACCGAGTATCTGGCGTCATTGTGCAGTGTTGCCTCACCCGTGATGATGCTGGTCGTGGAGGGTTTACGCGTCGTGCCGGTGACGGTTCACTTGTCGTTGGCTGCGGCCATTCAGGCGCTGACGACCGACGGCATTGTTGCGACAGCGCGCGCCGCACATCAGGCCTTGATCAAGGACTTCGGCATGGCGAAGCCGCGGCTTGCGGTTGCGGGCCTCAATCCACATGCGGGCGAAGACGGCGCCATGGGCTCGGAAGAGGGAACGATCATCGCGCCGGCCATCGCGCGCCTGAAGGCCGAGGGGATCGATGCGTCAGGCCCCCTGCCCGCCGACACGCTGTTTCATGCGGCGGCGCGATCGCGTTATGACGCGGCGATTTGCATGTATCACGATCAGGCGCTGATCCCGCTGAAGACTTTGGACTTTGCGGGCGGGGTCAACGTCACTTTGGGTTTGCCCATCGTGCGGACGTCGCCCGATCACGGAACGGCCTTCGATATTGCAGGGCAAGATCGCGCCGACCCGACCAGCCTGCTTGCGGCCCTGCGGCTGGCGGAGCGCTTGGCGCAATTTCGCGCGGCGCACACGTGAGCACTGGAGACGGCCTACCGCCCTTGCGCGAGGTGATCGCGCAGCTTGGTTTGAGCGCGCGCCGGTCGCTCGGCCAAAATTTTCTAATGGATTTCAATTTGACACGGCGCATCGCGCGCGAAGCGGGGCCGCTCGCCGGACGCACGGTCATCGAGGTCGGGCCCGGCCCCGGAGGCCTCACGCGGGCGCTGCTGATGGAGGGTGCCGGGCACGTGATCGCCATCGAGCGGGACCAGCGCTGCCTGCCGGCGCTTGAGGCCATCGCGCTTGCTTATCCGCAGCGCTTGACGGTGGTGATGGCGGACGCCGTCGCAGCCGACGAGGCGGCGTTGGTGCCGCCGGGCGAGCGCGCCATGGTCGTTGCCAATCTTCCGTATAACGTCGCGACGCCGTTGCTGATCAAATGGTTGACGGCCGCCGTTTGGCCACCTTGGTACGACAGCCTGACGCTGATGTTCCAGCGCGAGGTTGCCGAGCGGATTGTGGCGGCACCGGGCGATGCCGCTTACGGCCGGTTGTCGGTCATCAGCCAATGGCGAGCGGTGCCCAAGATCCTGTTCGACGTCAACCGCAACGCCTTCACGCCCGCGCCCAAGGTAACATCGACGGTGGTGCGGTTTTCCGTTTTGGCGAAGGCGCGCGGCGAGGCCGAGCCGCGCATGATCGAGCGGGTGACGGGGGCCGCGTTCGGCCAGCGGCGCAAGATGTTGCGTTCGAGCCTTAAGACGCTGGGACCCGACAGCGATGCGATGATCGAAGAGGCAGGACTTGTCCCTACCGACCGCGCGGAAGACGTTTCCGTCGAGGGGTTCGCGGCGCTGGCATGCGCCTTTGCGCGGCGCGCCGTTTAGGCCATCAACGTACGAACGAAATCGGAAAGTCCCGTTTGGCGCGGGCGCTTGTGGCGCTCCGACTCGACGATGTGCGCGATCTTGGCTTCGGCGATGCGAATGTCGTCGTTGACGATGACATAGTCGTATTCCGCCCAATGACTCAGTTCGTCATTTGCTTTGGCCATGCGTTGGGCGACGACTTCGGCGGCGTCTTGGGCGCGGGTGTGCAGGCGGCGCTCAAGCTCGCTGCGCGTTGGCGGCAGGATGAAGACGCTGACCACGTCTTCGCGCGATTTTTCCTTGAGCTGCTGCGTGCCTTGCCAATCGATGTCGAACAGAATGTCGCGGCCTTGCGACAGCGCCAGCTCAACCGGTTCGCGCGGCGTGCCGTAGGAGTTGCCGAACACGGTGGCGTGCTCCAGCAAGGCGCCGCTTTTGGCTTTCTGATCGAATTCGGCTTGCGAGACGAAGATGTAATCCTGGCCGTGAACTTCGGACGGGCGCTTGGGGCGCGTGGTGAGCGACACCGACATCGTGAAGTTCGTGTCCGTCTCCAGCAAGCGCCTCGCCAGGGTTGTCTTGCCCGCGCCCGAGGGCGAGGACAGAACCAGCATCATGCCGCGACGTTTGATGGTCGTGTTTGTCATTCTATGTTTT
>JAIOQG010000360.1 GCA_021413465.1 Alphaproteobacteria bacterium
CGCCTGTTGGGCGTCCGCGAGGAGTTTGGCCTTTTCATCCGCGCCTGCGTTCAGTTTCTCAAGTTTGGCTTTGAAATCCGCGTAGATATTGCACTCGCCGTCGCCCTCAAACGGCGCGCCCTTGGCGACCTGCTTTGCATCCTCAATCATCAGCGCATAGGAGAAGCGCGGCAGAGTTATGCCTTTTGCTTGCGCATCGCGCATGAACGCAATCGTCTGGTCCATCAGCTTGTCGGTGGCGACGATGCGCGCGATGTAGGCGCGTGCGTCGGCTATGTCTGCGATCGTGTGCTGGTTGATCAGGAGGTTCGGGATATTCTGGTGCGGGCCGCCGAAATGGGAGACGTCGTAATTGTGCAGACGGAAAGGAAAGTTGGCAACGCGCTGTTCGTTGCGAAACTTGAAGACGTCGTACGACACTCTGAGGGGTTCGCTGAGGGCATTGCGATCTATTTGGCTGCGCATGAACTCAAGGTCGGCCTTGGTTTCGCGCTGCACCTGGAGGGCAAATTCGGCGGAGTAGTCGTTCCATTCGCCGTAACGCTTTTTCATGCCGAGCTGGGTCATGAATTCCGGCGATTGTTCGAGCTCGCGCGTAAAGCTCTTCGAAAAGAAATCGAGGAGCTTTGCGTCTTCGGGTGTCGCGGCGCGCATGTTTGCGGCTCCTGGGTGGAGCAAGTTGCCGGCGCAGCCCGTTAGACCGAGCGCCATGGTCGCTGCGGACATTTTAAGAAAGGCGCGGCGCGGCAGTGCAAAGTCGCGGATGGCTTGCATCGTTTGTTCCCCTTTTGCGTTCTTTCGTCGACAGTAGTGCCGACGGCGCAGTGGCGCTAGATTGGAGGGCTGCGTCCTCCCGTCACAAAGTTGCGATATGTCCCGTCCTGCGAAGCATGCATTTCTCGATCACTCCGGCCTGCTGGCGTTTGCCCATCGCGGCGGAGCCCATGAAGCGCCCGAGAATACGATGCGAGCGTTCGACTATGCGGTGGGTCTTGGCTATCGCTATTTGGAGACCGACGCCTATGCGACGCGCGACGGGGTGTTGATCTCGTTTCATGACGACAGGCTGGATCGCGTCACCGATGCTCAGGGCAAGATCGAAGAATTGACCTGGGCGCAGCTCGAGACGGCGCGCATCGGCGGCAAAGAGCCGATCCCGCGTCTGGAAGAATTGCTGACACGGTGGGCGGATGTTCGCATCAATATCGACCCCAAGCATGATGCGGCGGTGGCGCCGTTGATTGCGCTGATCAAGCGTTTGGGGATCGAAGATCGAGTGTGCATCGGATCGTTTTCGGGCAAGCGCATCGCCCAAGTTCAAGATGCGTTCGACGGCAAGGTTTGCACATCGCTCGGGCCGTCCGGCGTGTTGAAACTGAAAGGCGCGTCGGCTGGTCTTCCGGTGGGGCGCTTTCGCGAAGGTTGCGCTCAGGTGCCGGTGAAAGCGAACGGCGTGACGATCGTGACGCGCCGCTTCGTGGAGGCGGCCGAGCGGGCCGGTTTGCAGGTCCATGTTTGGACGATCGACGACGCGCCGGAAATGAACCGGCTTATCGACATCGGCGTCCACGGGCTGATGACTGACCGTCCGGGCGTTCTGAAAGACGTGCTGATCGTGCGCGGCTTGTGGAACTGATCAGGCGCGCGGTTGCAATCCGTTTTGCTCCAAACGCCAGAGCAAGGCATCGATGCGATCCTGGCCGAAGAACGGCTCGTTGTTGAAGGCGAAGGTTGGAACGCCCCAATGACCCGATTTGCGGTGAGCTTCTTCGTTTTCTTTGATCACCTGTTCGTAGCGATCGGGTTCGCGCGCGATGGCCTCATCAAGTTCGGTGAGGTCTAGACCCGCGCGCGCGGCGGCGCCGCGCAAGTGATTGCCTTCGTGCCAATTTTGCGTGCGGCCGCTGTAGAGCGTCGACGAAACTTCATAGATGAAGGGCAAGCCGCGTCCTCTCTCGGCGGCGGCGACGCCCAGGCGCGTGAGGCGATGGATGTGCGGTTGCTCCTTCGAGACCGTGCCTGTCGCCATGTCCATCAGAATCGGATCGGGGCGCGGCCACATAAATGGGATGTCGTGACGTTCGGCTTCGCGCATCACGTCGCGCACGAGATAGGGCAACCACATCGGGTTCGCGTTCTTGAACCAACCGTCGAGACGCACCGCGATGGGATAAACCGGACGCACACAAAAATTCAGATCCCAAATTTTTTCGAGTGCAACCATCCGAGGCGTCGCCAAATAGGAATAGGGCGAGCGAAACGACCAAAAGACATCGACCTGAAGTGCCACCGTGTTTTCCCTTTTCCCCGTTCCAGCGAATTCGCTCATAAGAACACAGGATAATCTTAGTTAAGTCATAGGCCCTACGACCACAAATTGTGGAGGCGCGCAACCCGCGGCCTGAGCGGGTTTTTCGTTTCCATTTTTGCGTGCGCGCGCAGGGGTTGCCGCTGTTCGCGCGATCTGTGCGAAACTTCCGCTAACACCTCTATTTCGTCACGATTTTTGGGCTTGTTCGGCTTGACACATGTTTGGCGTCTAGCGCTGAATACTTGCGAGTGTTCGATCGTCAGCCTGCAAGAGGATTGCGGTCAGCATGGTCTACCTTGGTTTGTATCACCGACGTCAGTTGGGGGGACTCATGCATCCGAAGCGCGTGTCAAGCGAACAGAGTTCGCGGCCGATCGGCCGCCGCCTCTCGGCGTTTGCCCGTTCGACAGTCATCGCCGCACTGAGTGCGTGTTCGATCGCGGCGATTGCGCCGGCGAGCGCGGACGTCGCGGAATGCGAGCGAGCGTATCAGCACGGCCGCAAGGACGAAGCGATTCGTTTGTGCCGGCGCGCGGCGTGGCAAGACAACGATTTCTTCGCGCAGGTTAAACTCGGCGATATTTATTCGGCCAAGCGCGACGACGACAAAGGGTACTACGATCCCGTCGAAGCGTTCGTGTGGTACTTCTTGGCCGGACGCAACTCGGCGATCTTCGATCACGTTCATCTCGATCCGGCGGCCGACGCGGTGGTGAGCCGCTTGGTTGCGGCCGACGCCGAATCGAAGGCGATCTATCGCAACCTTCTGCAAGACGAGCGCATCGACGTTCGTAACCGCGTCACCTACATCGAATCATGCCGTGGCGGCGACGGGTTCGTTCTGCTCGGCCAACTTCACGATCCGTTTATCGCGCAGCGCCATCAGTCGCAGGGTGCGCCGCTGACCGGTGTGTCTGATCAGCCTTATTGGCGGCGTCCGGTCGGTCGCGGCACCGGCATGTTGCCGCCGCGTTCGGTGCCGGCGGCTTCGCCCTATCCGACGACCAGTTCGTCGTCGTATCCCGGTTCGGGATCGTCGTCCTCGTCGCGCTTCGGCGCCGACTATTGGGGCAACAAGCTATGCAATAGCAGCGATTGGCTCGGCTGGATGACGCCCGGTTCGTCGTGTTCGCGATACAGCACCGGCGACGGCACGTCGGGCGTGTTTCCGACCAGCGTGATTGAGGCGATGGTGTTTTATCAACTCGCCGATCGCGCCGGTCACCCGATTGCCAAGATCTATATCGATGCATTGAAGAACTGGCCGTCCGACTACGGCGGCAGCGATCAGAAACCTCAGGCATCGGACGTTTTGGCGAAATCTAAGGCGCAGCGTTGGTTGGCGCCGTTCGAATTTTATGCGGCCGAGACACGCTATCGCGGCGAAACGCCGTCGGGTCTCGTTCACAGCGACGAGTGCGCTATCAATGCAGGGCGGGCGCAGGCCTTGGCCTTGGGCGAGCGTTTGATCCCGCAGAATGTCCGCCGCGACATGTTGCAGTTCTTGGGCTTTTACCGGGGCACCGGCGGCAACGAAATGTCGCGCGCAATTTCCAAGTATCAGGATTTTCTCGGCGATGCGCAGACGGGCGTGCTGACGCCGGTGCAGTTGACGCGCTTGGTGCAGATCGGCGCCGTGCGCGGTTATGCAAAGGCGCAACGCAATCTCGGCATCATGTATGTGCGGGGCATTGGCGTCGTGACCGACTATGTGCGGGCCGAGAAGTGGCTGCTTGCGGCCGCCGAGCAGGGCGAAGGCGAGGCGATGTACGCGTTGTCGGAGCTTTACACGCAAGGCGCCGATGGCGTGGAGAAGTCGGAGGATCGTGCGAACCGCTTCCGTCAGGGTTCCGGTGCTGCGGGCTTCTCGCCGGTGCGCGCCGAGTTCTTGCGCATTCTCGAGTCGGCGAGCGCGCCGCGCGAGGAATGCAACACACGCCGTTGCCGCCGCGAACGCGAGCGCGCCGAGAGTCAGAAGGCAGAAGAGACACAGTGACGGCGAACGCCGCCGCGCAGGTTGGGGACAGGGTGACGAACATGCAGCACAGCGTTGGTGCGAGCGGGACGGTACGTCTTTGGGCTGCGGTCGGTGCCGTTGCAAGCGGGCTGGTTCTTGCGGCGGTCGCGGTTGCGCCCGCACATGCCTATAGCGGGGCGCAAGCCGAGGCGCAGTCCGATCCGGTTTCGAACGCTTATGATTTTCCGAACATCAAATTGTGCTGCGACAAGCCGCGCTACAAGAAACCACGGCGCCATCGTCACGGCGGCGGCTACGACGATCCCGACTATCCGGGCTATCCGCCGGAACGGGGAACTGTGCGGGTCAGTTGCGGCGAGCCCGTTCGGTATTCGTATTCGTCGATCGCTGAGGCGTTGGACGAAGTTGGCGAAGGCGGACGCATTCGCGTGTTGCCGGGTGCGGCTTGCGACATCTCGGGCCTTACCTTCGATCAAGGCGTCACGATCGAATCGGAAGACAATTACGGCGGCCGGGCAGAATTGCGCAGCAGCGATTGCGCGACGGTTGCGCCCAGCTATTCGACCTCGACGGTTTCGTTGCGGGGCGTCGACGTCGACGGTTGTCTTAAGGTCGAACGCGGGCGGCTCGATTTGGTCGAAGTCAATCTCGCGTCGCGCGGTGCGGGCGATGCGGTGCGTATCAACGGCGGCACATTCTCAGCCACCAATACGACTATTCGGGCCCGCGGAACGGCGGTCAACGCGGCGCGCGCGGTGATGGTCTCGATTTCCGGCGGCGGTTTTGCGAGCGGCGCGCGCGCGGATCAAGTTTTTTTGTTGAACGCCGACGGCGCCAATTTGCAAAACACGCTGATCAAAGGCGCGCTCGTCGGGGTGCGGATCGGCATGCAGGGGCGTTATCCCGTTACGATGTCGCGTGTGCAGGTGCTGCGCGGCGAAGCGAGCGAGATTTATCAGATCGGCCCGGGAAAAGCGGGTGTGGTCGTGGGCGGCGCGGGGCCGGGCGATGATTTGCCGTCGCTGCCAAATCTGCCGGGCGTATCGTTTTCGATCGATGGCGGCGTGATTGCCGGTTATGTCGACGGGCTGGTCTTCACGGCGGGAACGCGCGGCTCGGCGAAGGGCGTCAATATTGCCTATCCCGGGCGCGGTATCGTGGTGGATGCCGGGGCCGCAGTGGAGTTGCGCGACAACAAGATCACCCATGCCAAGCGCGTGGGAATCGATCTTGCGAGTGGGGCCGTGGGTTCGGCTTCGCTCAACGATATTCAGTGCGATGACGGGGCATGCGTTTGCTATGGCGGCGAGTGCACGTCGCGGTCGGACAAGGACTTCGGCAAAGGCGCGTTCCGCATGAGCGGCACACGCTGCGACGACTAGGCGGGCCGCTATTGGGGTGATGACGAGATTTGCGATGACGGATCACAAATTGATCAGCACGCCGGTTTCCGTTGCCGATGGTATGAAGCGCGGTGACAGCAAGACTTGGCGGGTTCTGTTGCTGGCCGGATTTGTGGGGGTGGTGGTTGCTTTGTTTTTCAACGCTTTCGTGGAAAAGGGACCGCCGGTAAAATGGCCGACTGTTACGGCGCCGTCCGGGCAAAAGACAGCGGGCGAGCGGGCCGAGCCGCGGTCGTACGATGTGGCGCCTCCGAATTCGGTTCCTAAGCCGCCGGGAGCGAAGTGAGCCGTGGGTAAAATGCAGTTGGGTACGTTCGGCGGCATCGCGTGGACGGAAAGAAAAGGGATCTGAGGGCAAAATGGGTTGGGCGAAACGGCTGATCGAATATTCGCTGGTCGTGCTCGTCGCGGCCATCGTGTCCATGGTGCTGATCTATCTGCTTTTTCCCAATAAGGGGCCGTGCACGAATTGCGTCATCTCCATGCCGCAGGTGCGTGCCGAGTGCGAGAAACAGTTCTTTTCGACCGGCGCGCGGGCGCGGCAGCTCGATGCCGGTGCCGAAGACGAATTCTTGGTAGCCTATGTCGACGCGCCCCAAGACGCCGGCGCGTCAAGTGGTGGCTATTCGCCGCCCGGCGGTTATTCCAGCGCGCCGTCCACGCCACCCGTGACGGTGCGCGGGCCCGGTTATGTGATGGTGCGCGCGCAACCTCAATTCGGTTTCGACTATTCCGGCAATCAGACCTCGTCCTACGGGTCGTCTTCGGATCCCAGTGCAACGCAGGCCGAGACGAGTTGGGATGCCGTGACGGTGACGGTTGCCCGCTATGTCAATCCGTTGCGCAACGACGCGGTGTGCGGGCAAACGGCGCTGCGGTTTCGCGAAGGAAAATTCGAGACGTATTGCGAGATTCCGAACCGGTTTACCGAGGCCGACGGCGGTCAGATGACCTATCGCATCTTCGTACGCAACGAGAGCAGCGTGCCGCTGGAGTATTGTATCGTGAGCAATTGCGACGCCTCGGCGCCATACGGCCAGGGATCGATGTGCCAGCTGGAGCAGCCGCAGCCGTAGGCTTTGCTGCCCGCTCAATCATGCCGCGACGCGCGCCGCGCGAAGGTGGACGACGCCATCAACGACGAGATATTGAGCTTGGGCGGCGAGGCATTGTCGTGATCGATTGCCCTTTGCGCATGCAACGCGTCGAGCTTGATGGGGATTGAATGGCGAGCGTCACTATTGTCGAGGAAGGCCGAGACGGGCGCGTCGAGTATCGCGACGGGCTTCGTACGATCAGCGGTTATTGGGCGTTCGGCGGCGCCGATGTCGTTACGATCGTGAGCATGGGTTCGCGGGAAGAATGGCAACGCTCGCATGGTTGGGCGGTGGTGCAGCGCGCGAACATTCTGCGCTTTGTGGCCGATGAGGTGATCCGTCTGCGGGCGCCCTCTTGCACGGCGGAGATCGACGAGCAAAGCGGCGAGATTCTTGTTCGGCAAGGGCGCGATGCGGTGTCGCGCGCGAAGGTGTCGGCGTCTTCCTCACGCCAGGCTAAGGCAGTGGCATTCGTCCACAACTATAGCGACTTTCGAGCAAAGTTCGCAGTCGGCGTGCTTATCGCCGTGCTGATCGGCGGCGGGTTGTTTTGGTTGGGTCAGCAGGCTGTCACCGTCACGGCGGTCAGCGGCGTGCCGCTGCGCGAGAGCTTGCGATTCGATTCAGACGATCCGGCGCGGCCCGGCGGTGTCGCAACTTTGATCGAGACGACCGATCCCTATCCGCTGGACATAAGCGGGCGGGGTGGCAATCGGACCGGCAGCCTCAGCATCCTCGTCACGCCGCTGGACGGTTCGAAGCCGCAGCTGATTCCGTTCGCGCGTAGAATTTCGTCCGGCGCCTATAGCCTCGCGCGCATCATGGGCAGCGACGGACGTACGCTGTGGTTCGATGCGGCGGGTCTTTATGGCGTGCGCTTGGGCGACTACGCACTCATCACGACGAACGACCTTCGTGCGGCCAATCCTGGCCTTGATGCAAGTTGGTGGGAAGATTCGCGCGGCATGGACTTGGTCGAGGGGAAGCTTCATGTCATGCGGATCGATCGTAGTGCTGCGATGGACATCGATCCCGACACATTGACCGCGACCGGCGTCGCGCCGAAGCCCTCCAACGCGCGGTTCGAGCGGCGTGAGCCTGCGGATTATTTGGCGGCGGGCTTGGTCGCCCTGCCGGGCGAATGGATTGGACTGCACGCGCCGGCGGAGCTTTCAGGCGAGTTCAGGCCCGGCCGTTGGATCAAGGTGGTGGAAAACGCTGATGACGTGAAGGTGCTGCGCCGTTTGTGCAAGGGATCGCTTGGGGCCGCAACCGCCGACGCGCGTTTTCGTATCCGCTCTATCGCACCGATCGGCGATGCCCAGTTCCTGGAGGCGGCGTTCCTGCGGATTGACGACAAGTCGGAGCCCATACGACTGACAAGCCCGGACAGCGCGTTGATGATTCATACGTCCTCACCGGGGCTTGCGGGCACGTTGGTGGTGTCGCGCGTGGATTATCAGGGCCAACTGCTCTGGAGCACCGACACCGGCCTCGACCGGTTTCAATTGAAGCAGATTTTGCCGGGGCAAGAGGTGCTCGCCTTTGTCGGCACCCGTCCGCCCGTTCCGGATAAGCTGAGCGAGCCGTTCGTGGTGCTGGTCGAGACCGGCACCGGAAAGATGACCAGCCAGTCGTTGTGGCGATAGGACGTTTAAGCGAACCGTTCGACCACATCCTTCGGGACGCGTATGGGTCTTGTACTGGCACGGTCGAGGATGGCCCAGGTGGTTTGGGCGCGGACGATCGTGCGGCCGGCTTTCGAGAACTCCGCATAGCGGTCGAACTTCGCGCCGACGGCTTCGCTTGCGACCCAGGTGCGGCCGGTGAGGCTTTCGCCTTCTTTCAGATTGCCGAGGTAGTCGATCTCGTGTCGGACCACGACCCAGATATAGGAGGCGATCTGTGCGGCCGTAGCGGCCGCTGCCCAATGCGCGGTTGCGAGGTCTTGGACCCAGCGCACCCAGACCGCGTTGTTGACGTGGCCGAGTTCGTCGATGTCGGCTGTGCCGGCGGTGAAGCTTTGCTCGAATTGACGCATGGGGTCCTGTACGCGGGTGTCGTGGGCGTGGATTTGCTTTGAGTCGGATCGCGAATCAAGTGCTCACGTCTCGCCAGGCGCCAGTCAACGCTGACCAACGCCGTGCGGCTAACGCGCGATCTCCCTCATCAGGGCAGTATGTTCAACGGCCCTGCCTCAAGTCGTGAACTGGCAACGGCGGCCCATCCACCGGGTGTTTGCGGTGAAGTGAGGGGTTGCGGGGGGCGTCGATACGCATCTCCTTAGCCTCCGGCCCGTTAGGGTCGGCGATCCTTGGCTGATCCATGTCGAGCCGAAGGTGGAACGGTCGCCGGTTGCTCGACGAGCGCACTCAGTGCCAGGCGAAACGCTTGCTTCATTTCGTTGCGTGACATCCGGCCCTCGGCGTGGAGCAGCTGGTTTGACGTCAGCCCTTCGATGAGCGCCATGAGCAAACCGGCATGTCGTCCCGCGCCCGGGGACAAGGCATCGAGCCAGTCGCTTGCGCGCGCCCGGAAGGTTCGCCGGACTTCGGCGAACCTCGCCGCAAACTCCGGGTCGCGGTATGCGATGAGAAACAGCTCAAGCC
Source organism: Alphaproteobacteria bacterium (assembly GCA_021413465.1). Taxonomy (GTDB): domain Bacteria; phylum Pseudomonadota; class Alphaproteobacteria; order Micropepsales; family Micropepsaceae; genus SZUA-430. The sequence continues at coordinate 9,399 of JAIOQG010000360.1, forward strand.
GGGCGGTCGTAAGGACTGCCTCCTTGTCCGTCCAACGCTGCACGATTGCGGCGAGCGCGTCGGCGGCGGATTCAAGCGACAAAGCGCTCTGAGACTCAAACGTCGCCGCTGTCCGGCTAATCGTTGCGAGATCATGGTCCGTGAGGAACTGGCTGATCGCGTTGATCAGCGCATCCCGGGTTCGGAGGTGATTGCTGGTGGAGCCTTCGGGCAGCCCGGCGTGCCGGTCGACGGCGCGATGGGTCAGTCCTGCCGCGCCCTCCAGGCCGAGGACTTCCACCGCCGCTCGGGTGACCAGCGACAAACGATCGGGCGAGGTTTTTGCGCTCATGACGCTTCTTACTACATATGTAGTTGACAACGCAACATGGCCGGGATACTGAGAAAACTACAAATGTAGTGATCGCAAGCCGCCACTCATTGACGGTCAGGCGACAAACGGAGGGCGCGACATGGCAAAACTTCCCAACCTCAAGTCGGTGCGGGCGTTTCTCTCACACAGGGGCATGTTGCTTCTGTTCGGCGCGATCTACCTCGTTTCTCAGATCATCATCGCAACGGTGGTCGGTCCGCTAGTGCCGGAGCGTATGGTGGGCCTGCAGGTTACGGGCTTCACGCCAGCGGATTACATCGCCACGTTCTCCGCCTGGAAGGCGGAGGGTGTGATGGCCTTCTACCACGCACACCTCATCTTCGATGATGCTCACTGGATTTGGTACAGCATCTTCCTCAGCGTCGCGCTCGCGCTTAGCCTCGATGCGGCTCGACTTTCCGATCGCTGGAATGTCGTTCTTACTTTTCCGCTCATCGCCGGGATCAACGACTGGTTCGAAAACGGACTTCAGCATGTGTTCCTAAGCGCGGACGGATACCAAATGGTCATCGACCCATTGCCCGCGATCAGCACCACTGCCTCGATTATCAAATGGGTGTTCTTTCTCGGCTCCTTCCTGCTCATCGCGGGGATGCAACTGAGCCGACTGCGCCGGGGCACGTAGCTGCGATGGGTCAGTTGCTCGAATGGGGAGCCGTTTGCGACCGTCAGGACACGAGCTTCGCGTCAGGCGGACTGCGCTGCGCCGCATGGCACTATGCCGATCCGGCAGTTCGATCCTCAGTCTGTATCGTCATGGGGCATGGTTTTGGCGCAACCCGTCACTACGGGCTCGACCCCTATGCGCGCCGCTTCCGGGCAGAAGGCTATGATGTCCTTCTGTTCGACTATCGCCATTTCGGTGAAAGCGAGGGCGAGCCACGCGGGCTGATCAAGGTCAAGCGGCAGCTTGCGGACTGGCATGCTGCGATCGCGCATGCCCGCTCGCTTGGATACGAACGCATCGTACTGTGGGGCTCATCGTTTGCGGGCGGACATGTGCTGCACGTTGCGGCGGTTGACTCGCACTTGTCAGGCGCAATCTCCCAAGTCCCGCATATCAGTGGGCTTGCGACCTCACTGGCCGTTCCTCTGAACATGCTGCCGCGCGCGCTCGGCGCGATCATTGCGGACGCTTTCTTGAGATTGTTCGGTCGGCGATACTTCATCAAGGCGTTCGGCCCCGCCGGCGCGTTCGCCGCCATGTCGACGCCCGGGGCATACAATGCGCTCGTGGCAATGCTGCCCAAAGGACCCGGTGGCGAAGAAAGCGCCGAATGGCGCGCTTACTTCGAGCGTCGCAATCGGGTGAACGCGCTCAGCATGGCCGCGACCTTGTTCTATTCGCCGGGCAAGTGCGCCTCTCAGATCAAGTGCCCCATGTTGCTGCAAGCGGGGCGCAAGGACCGGACGACGCCGTTCGAACCGGCACGCAAGGCGGCCGAACGCATCCCCGACTGCGCGTTTCGCGCTCACGATGTCGATCATTTCGACGTCTATCTCGGGCAATCGTTCGAAGTTGTGATCGCCGAGCAGCTCGATTTTCTCAAGCACAGGGTAGCCCTCACCCAACCGGAGACACCGGCATGAGCCATATCGTTCGCACTCACATCGAGATCGCTGCATCTGCCGCGCGCATTTGGGAGATACTCGTCGATCTTGACCGCTATCATGAATGGAACCCGTTCATTACGAGCGCCAAAGGCAGGATCGCCCCGGACGCGACGTTCGAGGTCAGTCCCAAGGTTGAAAGTGGTAAGCGACACGTCTTCGTGCCGCGGGTGACCGACTATCAGGAAGGACGTGCGTTTACCTGGACCGGAGCGTTTTACTTCCGCTGGTTCGCGCTGGGCGACCACACGTTTCGTCTCACACCGATGGATGACAAGCGCATCCGGCTGGATCATGACGAGCGGATTTACGGCATCGGCAGCCTGCTGGTCTGGCTGCTTGCTCGAGAGCAGATCAGGACAGGCTTTGAGGCGATGAACCTGGCCCTCAAGAACAGAGCAGAGTCTCCCGACGGAGAAACGACATGATCGTGCAATTACGAGATCGGGCCGAAGGTCATCGGACCGTTCGGGTCACCACCCACTTGTGCTTGCCGATGAGCAACGAACGTTTGAAGCCGAGGCGTTCGAAACTCGACAGGGCTCGTTGAACAGAAAGGCGGGCGAGGCTTTTCGGCCTTCGGTGTCTTCCTGGTATCCCTCAATGCGCCCGCCGCCGAGCTTTTTGATCTGCTCGATCGCGTCCTTCAGGGCGGCGGACGCCACGCCGTTGCCGCGATGGCCGCTGCCTGAAAAGAAACAGGTAGTCCGCCAGTCGGGGAGTGTCGGATTGCTCCTCAGATAGGCGCGCTGATTTTGAATTCGCGGAAGCTCTTCCGGCGAGCCGAACTGGCGCCAGCCGACGCAGTCCATGCCATCAAAGGCGAGAGCGGAATGTGCCCGTCCTTTGCGCACGAGGCATTCCTTCGCCTTACGCCGTAACGCTGGGGTGCCGTCTGCGCCATTGTCCTTCGCGTGATATCACGTGCACCAGCACCCGCCCCAAACACCGTTGCTCGCCTCGACCAGACGCGCGAAGGCCGGCCAGGTTATCGCGTCAAGCGTTTGGTTTCGAATTTTGGCATAGGGTGTCATTAGGGTCGGCTGTCCGCCTTCGCCAAGAGGCTTCGGTGGACATTTTTTTCGCCTTTGGCGAAAAAAATGGCGCACCCAGCACGACTCGAACGTGCGACCTCTGCCTTCGGAGGGCAGCGCTCTATCCAACTGAGCTATGGGTGCAAACCGGTCGGGAGACTAGCCAATGCTCCCGCGCGACGCAAATCTTGTTGGGGAATGTGGCTTGCGGTGGGGCTTTCGCTGGCTATCATCCGCGCCAATTCAAACCGATTGGCACCTCACCCATGACGACACCAGCTTTAGAAGTGATTACCGTGCAAAAGCGCCGCATTTCGTGCGATGGCGGCGGTGCGCTCGGACATCCGCGGGTTTTTCTGGAAATGGGGCAAGACAATCAAGTCGAATGTCCCTATTGCGACCGCAAGTTCGTCCTGTCGCCGGGGGCGGCCGAGGCCGAGCACCATTGAGCGCGGCCAAGGCTCGCGACATCAAGCGCGGCGATCATCTCTATCTGATCGACGGTTCCGGTTACATTTTTCGTGCCTATCACGCCCTACCGCCGTTGACGCGCAAGAGCGACGGCTTGCCGGTGGGGGCGGTGTCCGGCTTTTGCAACATGTTGTTCAAGTTGTTGCGCGACACAAAGGCGGGCGAACGGCCGACGCATTTGGCCGTCATCTTCGACACGTCGCGCGTGACGTTCCGGAACGCGATCTATCCCGACTACAAGGCGCATCGGCCGCCGGCGCCTGAGGATCTTGTGCCGCAATTTGCGTTGATCCGCGAGGCGACGGTCGCGTTCGGCGTGCCGGCGGTCGAGAAGGAAGGGTTTGAGGCCGACGATTTGATCGCGGCCTATGCCGACCTCGCCGTGAAGGCCGGAGCGACGGTGACCATCATCTCGTCCGACAAGGATCTGATGCAACTTGTCATCGACGGCAAGGTCGAGTTGATGGATCCCATGAAGGCGAAGCCCATCAGGTCGCCCGAAGTGTTGGAGAAGTTCGGCGTGCTGCCGGACAAGGTGATCGACGTGCAGGCGCTGGCCGGCGATTCCACGGACAACGTGCCCGGCGTGCCCGGCATCGGCATCAAGACGGCGGCGGAGTTGATCAACGCTTACGGCGATCTTGAAACGCTGCTGAGCCGGGCGGGCGAAATCAAACAAAACAAGCGGCGCGAGAACTTGATCGAGCATGCGGAAATGGCGCGCATCTCGAAGAAGCTTGTGACGCTCGATCACAAGGCGCCGGTACCGGCACCGCTAGCGGAATTCGGCGTCATCGAACCCGACCCGCGTGAGCTGGTCGGCTTTTTGAAGGCGATGGAATTTTCCACGCTGATGAAGCGCGTCGCTGTGGAATGGGACTTGAGCGATGCGGAGTCCATTCCCGCCGCGGCGCTCGATGTGGCGGCGCCCAAAAGCGAGACGCGTCAGGAAGCGACGACGATCGTTTCGGCGAACGAGCCTGGCGCCGTGTTCGATCGCGACGAAATTGTAAAGCCGATCGACCGCTCGAAATACGAGACCGTGACAACCAAAGATGCTCTTGAGCGTTGGATCGCGCGTGCGCACGAGGTGGGCACGATTTGCGTCGATACCGAAACGACGTCGCTGTCGGAAATGGTGGCCGAGCTTGTGGGCGTGGCGCTTTCGGTGGCGCCGGGCGAGGCTTGTTACATTCCGGTTGCGCACGGATTTTCCGACGGGCTCGACTTCGGCGGCGGCGGTAAACCCGTGCAGTTACCGCGGGACTATGTCGTCAAGCAGTTGAAGCCGTTGCTCGAAGACGAGGCGGTGCTGAAGGTCGGGCAGAACGTCAAGTACGACTTCCATATTTTCCTGCGCTACGGCATTCGCCTGCATCCATTCGACGACACGATGTTGATGTCGTACGCGCTTGACGAAGGCTTGCATCGTCACGGCATGGACGAATTGTCCGAGCTGTTCTTGAAGCACAAGCCGATCGCGTTCAGCGAGGTGGCGGGCAAGGGCAAGACGCTGGTGACGTTCGACAAGGTTCCGATCCCCGAGGCGACGGCCTATTCGGCGGAAGATGCGGACGTGACGTTGCGCCTGCATTCGTTGCTGAAGCCGCGGCTTGCGGCGGAACGGATGACGACGCTTTATGAAACACTCGAGCGGCCGCTGGTGAGCGTGCTTGCCGACATGGAGCAGGCTGGCATTCTGGTCGATCGCGACGTGTTGGCGCGGTTGTCGCATCGGTTCGCGCAGAAGATGGCGGGGCTTGAAGACGAGATCCACAAGCTTGCCGGGCAAAAATTCAATCTAGGGTCGCCCAAGCAGCTCGGCGAAATTCTGTTCGACAAGTTCAGTTTGCCCGGCGGGCGCAAGACGAAGACCGGGGCGTGGTCGACGGATTCGGACGCACTCGAGGAATTGGCGGCGCAGGGCCACGAGCTGCCGTCGCGCATCATCGAATGGCGGCAATTGGCGAAACTGAAAAGTACGTACACGGACGCCTTGCCGACCTTCATCAATGCGCATACCGGGCGCATTCACACGTCGTATTCCATGGCGTCAACGTCGACAGGTCGGTTGTCATCGACCGATCCTAATTTGCAGAACATTCCCATCCGCACCGAAGAGGGGCGACAGATCCGGACGGCGTTCATTGCGGCGCCCGGGCATAAGCTTATCAGCGCGGACTATAGTCAGATCGAACTCAGATTGCTGGCGCATATCGCCGACATTCCGGCGCTGAAAAAAGCGTTCGCCGAGGGACTCGATATTCATGCGATGACGGCGTCGGAAATGTTCGGCGTGCCGGTGAAAGGCATGGACCCCGCCATTCGGCGGCGCGCGAAGGCGATCAATTTCGGCATCATCTATGGGATTTCGGCGTTCGGATTGGCGAACCAATTGTCGATCCCGCGCGAGGAAGCGGGTGCCTATATCAAGACCTATTTCGAGCGTTTTCCGGGAATTCGCGCCTATATGGATCGCACGAAGGCCGAGGCGCACGAGCAGAAATTCGTGACGACGATCTTCGGGCGCAAGGCGCATTTGCCGGACATCAATGCGTCGAACCCGTCCATGCGTGCGTGCTTGGAGCGGGCGGCGATCAACGCGCCGATCCAGGGTTCGGCGGCCGACATTATCCGGCGCGCAATGATCCGCATGCCCGACGCGCTGAAAGCGAAGAAATTGTCTGCTCGCATGTTGTTGCAGGTGCACGACGAACTTGTGTTCGAAGCGCCGGACGACGAGATCAAGGCGACGAGCGAGGTTGTGAAACGCGTGATGGAAGGTGCTTGCCATCCCGCTATCGAGCTGACGGTGCCGCTGGTTGTCGAGGCGAAGGTCGGGCGACACTGGGACGAGGCGCATTGAGAGTTCGCCCATAGTCATCGCAGTTTGTCTCAGTGCTGCGGCGTTGCCATACGCGACCGATCAGTTTTTTTAAATGCAACTTAATGGTTGCCTTTTTCTTCGCTCTCCTGTAGTCGAATAGCAACCGGGAGGTTGCGTAATGGAAAATGCCGACGACAGAATCGAAAAAGTGATCGAATTGGACGCGCCGGTTTCGCGGGTTTGGCACGCACTGACGGATCATGATGCGTTCGGCAGTTGGTTTCGCGTGAGATTGGACGGCCCGTTCAAGCTGGGTGCGATTTCGACAGGGCGGATGACTTATCCGGGTTACGAGCACTATCCGTGGCGGGCGCGTGTCGAGCGGATGGAGCACGAGCGCTTGTTTTCGTTTCGTTGGCACGATTTCGACGAAAAATCGGGCATCGATATCGCCGATCAACCCCTGACGCTGGTCGAGTTTCTGCTCGAGGCGACGCCGCGAGGAACACGGCTGACGATTACGGAGTCCGGATTCTCGGCCATACCCAATCCCCGGCGTCTCGATGTGTTGCGCAACAACACGGAAGGCTGGAACATCCAAGCGCAGAATATAGCCGCGCATGTCGCGCGCTAGGCTCAAGCGGCGACCGGTCGATATTGCGCCGGTGTTTGCCGCGCTCGGCGACCGCGTGCGCCTTAGTCTTTTGTCGCGTCTCAAAGACGGAAAGCCGCAATCGATCGTGCAGCTTGCGGAGGGCTTCGAACTGACGCGGCAAGGTGTCAGCAAACACCTTCGGGTTCTCGAGCAAGTGGGGGTTGTCACAAGCGAACGTGTAGGCCGAGAGAGCCAGTTTTTGTTGGACCCTTCCCGCATCCACGATGCGCGAAGCTATCTCGATCGCGTCTCGGAGCAGTGGGACGACGCGCTCATGCGATTGAAGATGCATGTCGAACGCTGAAGCCTTCTTCGGACCTCATCGTTAAGACAGCGTGGAGCATATGCGGGCGACGGCGGCATGTTCAGTTGTGTGTGAGGTATCAATAAGAATGTGGTCGCAATCCCACCGATGATACTCGCGCGAGGTTACTTCTGCCCAGGTGGGGAGTTGGTGGCCAGTGATGTCTGACTGCCGCCTTTCGATGCGCCGGCGATGTTCGTCGCGGTTTGAGCAGACGAACTCGACATCGACGTGGCGTGTGCCGGCGCGCCGGGCGACCTCGCTCCATGCGTCACGGGTGACCTGTATCGGATTGACCGAATCCGCGATCACAATTCGGCCGAGGCGCAGGTTGTCTTCGGCGAGCGCGTAGGCGACGCGGTAGCCTTCATCGATGACGGTGAGGCCCTTATTGCGCAGTGCTTG
>JAIOQG010000361.1 GCA_021413465.1 Alphaproteobacteria bacterium
GGGCGTGCCCGCCGTGGTCGATCTCGCGGCGATGCGCGACGCGATGATGAAGCTTGGCGGCAAGGCGGAGATGATCAATCCGCTGGCGCCGGTCGATCTCGTCATCGATCACTCGGTGATGGTCGACTATTTCGGTCAGAAGGATTCGTTCAAGAAAAATGTTGCGCGCGAGTTCGAGCGCAACGGCGAGCGTTACTCGTTTTTGCGTTGGGGGCAGTCGGCCTTCAATAACTTCCGCGTCGTGCCGCCCGGCACCGGTATTTGCCATCAGGTGAATCTGGAATATCTGGCGCAAACGGTTTGGACGTCGAAGGTCAAAAAAGGGCGTGCGACGGAGGAGTTTGCATATCCCGACACGTTGGTCGGCACGGACAGCCACACGGTGATGGTCAACGGTTTGGCGGTGTTGGGCTGGGGTGTCGGCGGCATCGAAGCGGAAGCCGCAATGTTGGGTCAACCGCTGTCGATGCTGATCCCCGAGGTCATCGGCGTCAAACTGACCGGCCAAGTCCGCGAAGGCGTGACCGCGACCGATCTCGTTTTGACCGTCACGCAGATGTTGCGCAAGAAGGGCGTGGTCAACAAGTTCGTCGAGTTCTACGGGCCCGGGCTCGACGAGTTGCCGCTCGAAGACCGGGCGACGATCGCTAACATGGCGCCGGAATATGGCGCCACGTGCGGGTTCTTCCCGATCGACGAAGACACGATCCGCTATCTCCGGGCGACAGGGCGCGCGAAAGCGCGCGTCGACCTGGTCGAAGCTTATGCGAAGGCGCAGGGCATGTGGCGCACGGCAAAATCCGACGACCCGGACTTTACGGAGACGATGAGCCTCGATCTCAATGACGTGGAACCCAGTTTGGCGGGACCTGCGCGTCCGCAAGATCGAGTGCCGCTGACAAACGCGGCGCAAGGATTCGCGGAATCGCTAAGCAAGACATTCGGTAAGGCCGGGAAAGAGCGCGAAACAGTCGCCGTTTCAGGCGCCGACTATAAGCTTGAACATGGCGCAGTCGTGATCGCCGCGATCACGTCTTGCACCAACACATCCAACCCTTACGTCATGGTGGCCGCCGGATTGGTGGCCCGCAACGCGCTGAAAAAGGGTCTCAAGGTTAAGCCTTGGGTGAAAACATCTTTGGCGCCGGGCAGCCAGGTTGTGGGCGAGTATTTGATCAAAGCCGGCTTGCAGAAAGATCTCGACAGTCTTGGATTCAATGTCGTCGGCTATGGCTGCACGACGTGCATCGGCAATTCGGGCCCGCTGCCTGAAAATGTTTCGGAAGCGATCACAAAGGGCGATTTGGTGGCGGCGGCGGTGTTGTCGGGCAATCGCAATTTCGAAGGACGCGTCAACCCGCAAACGCGGGCGAACTATCTCGCCTCGCCGCCGCTCGTCGTTGCTTACGCGCTCGCCGGTTCGATGACAGTCGACCTAACGAAGGATGCGATCGGCACCGACAAGAAGGGCAAGCCCGTCTATCTGAAAGACATCTGGCCGAGTGCCAAGGATATCTCCGCCACTGTTCGCAAGGCGGTGACGACAAAACTGTTCCGCGAACGTTACGCGGATGTGTTCAACGGCAGTGCGGATTGGAGAAAGATAAAGGTCAAAGAAGGTGCGTTGACCTATGCGTGGGAAATCGGATCGACTTATGTGCAGCAGCCGCATTATTTCGAAGGCATGACGCTGGAGCCCACGCCCATCCGCGACGTTAAAGGCGCGCGAATTTTGGGGCAGTTCGGCGACTCGATTACGACCGATCACATCAGCCCTGCCGGCGACATCAAGGCGTCGAGTCCCGCCGGTGAGTTCCTGCAGGAACGCCAGGTCCGGCCGAGCGATTTCAATTCGTACGGTGCCCGGCGCGGCAACCATGAAGTGATGATGCGCGGCACGTTCGCCAACATCCGGATCAAAAACCAGATGGTGCCGGGTGTGGAGGGCGGCGTGACCAAGCATCAGCCATCCGGCGAGCAGATGTCGATCTACGAGGCGGCCATGCGCTATCAGCGCGACGGCGTGCCGCTCGTGATCTTTGCCGGCAAAGAGTACGGCACCGGGTCGTCGCGCGATTGGGCGGCGAAGGGTACGCGATTGCTGGGCGTGCGGGCTGTGATCGTCGAGAGCTTCGAGCGTATCCATCGTTCGAATCTGGTTGGGATGGGCGTATTGCCCTTGCAGTTCGTCGACGGCGCCTCGTGGAAGTCGCTGGGCCTAACGGGCGCGGAGACGGTCGATATTCCGGGGCTTGAGAGCGGGCTGAAGCCGCGGCAGAAATTGATGCTGCGCATTACGCGGCCCGACGGACGCACGACGGAGGTGCCGGTGATGTCGCGAATCGATACGCTCGACGAGATCGAGTATTTCCGGAATGGCGGAATCCTGCACTACGTACTGCGGGGGCTGGCAAAAGCGGCATAAACCATGAGCCAAGAACACCGCTTCGTGACTAGGCAGCGAGGCGGTGGGCGGATTAGGCTTTGCTTGCGATGATGAAGAATGCTCTCACCAAGACACTTCGCGCCGGGTGCCTTACGGCTTTCGGTGCGGTTCTATTCTGGCATGGCGCAGAGGCCGGTGCGGTGAAGCAGCCGGTGTTGGTCGAGTTGTTCACGAGCCAAGGCTGCTCGTCCTGTCCGCCGGCCGATAAGATTCTCGGAGAGATTCAAAAGCGCGACGACGTGGTCGCGCTTTCGTTCAGCATCGATTATTGGGATTATATCGGCTGGCGCGACACCTTGGCCCGGCGCGAGAATACGCTGCGACAGCAGGCGTATGAAAAGGTTCTGGCCTCGCACCGCGTCTACACGCCCCAGATGGTAATCGACGGCGTCAAAGACGTTGTCGGCAATCAGCGCAAGAACATCCTTGATGTTTTGGAACGTCGCCTCGGAGAGACGCAAGGCAAACGCCTGCCGGTGTCGCTTGCACAAGTGGGCGATGCGGTTCAGGTGCGCATCGGAACGCTTGCCGGGGTTCGCTCACCGGCGACGGTGTGGTTGGCTCACACTCTGTCGGCGCGCACGGTCAACATCACAACGGGCGAGAATAGCGGTCGCGAGATTACCTATCACAACGTGGTCCGCGGGTTTGCGGCCGTCGGCAAATGGTCGGGCGACCCGATTTCGCTCGATCTACCCGCGCAGGGGCAAAATGGCGAATTAACAGACGGCGTGGCGGTCTGGGTTCAGGCGGATGGGGTTGGACCGGTTTTGGGCGTGGCACAGATTCGCGTCACGCCTACGAAATAACGTCCCCGCTTATTTATTGACCCGGTGGCGAGCCCACGGGTTTTAGCAAATCCTCCAGCGGCGACGACAAGAGCACGCCCTTGTAGCGCGGAATTTTGTACGCCCAACCGGCGACGACGCCGTTTATTTCCTTCGCTTCCTTGACGACGTCCGGTTTCAACCGCGGCGCGGACGGCGACGCGGGCGGCGTTTGGGCCACGGGAACGCCGACGGCATTCACGGTCATCCAGAAATCTTGGCCCTTCTCGATCAGGCTCAAGCTGAGCGTCAAGCCGTCGAAGGACACGAACTCCGCACGAGCGGCCGTTGTGAAATCGAGCGTGGTTTGGGGCACGACGTCATCGAATGAAAGACCCAACAGAGCATTGCCGACGCCGTTTGCCTCGGTTTCCGTACGCAAGGTGCGGCCGGCGGGAATTGAATCGACAACTCGGAAGTTCGCGTCCTGCGGCGTGGCGCGCGTGACAGTGTAGGCGCGCCCCTTGAGCGGCTTGATGGCGGCCTTCTGAACGCGATCTCGCGCAAGGTCGACGAACGCCTTGTCCAGCCATTGCGTCAGTTCGGCCGGTGCAGAGAAGTCGCCGCGCGCGACAAAAGTCTGATCCTGGTTGAGACGGCGGACGTAGATCGCCTTGCGGCCGCCTGCGGATGCGCCTTCGACGCTGGCGCCCGCAATCAAACTCGCGAGAACTTCGCCCTTCGCGTCTTTCAGCGTGACAAGTGTCCCCGAACCGCCGGTCTTGGGTAGGCCGAGGCCGAGGCGATCGTGCCAATCGGTGCGCGCCGTGCGCCGTTCAACCAGATCCAGTTCGGACAGACCAAGTATCACCTTGCGCAGCGTGTTGAAGTCCGCGGGGTAATTCGCTTTGTCGGGCAATCGCCAGACGCCGTTCGCGGTGCGCGAGATGTTGAAGGACGCTTTCTTCGTTTCGATCTGGATGCTGGTGATGTCGTTCGCTTTTGCTTCGAGCGCCGGAAACATGCGCTCGGGCTTGAACTCCGGCTCTCCGGTAGATGCGAGCTGCCACACCGCAACGGCGGCAAGGATCACGGCAAGCCCGGTCGCGCCGGCAAGATAGGTCAGCGATCTAAGGCGACGTTTTAGAACCGGCACGATTGGCGTTGCGGGAGCGGTCATGAGGTTGCTCCGGTGCGAGGGACACCGGGTTTCCGGCGGCGCAAGAATGCGAGAACAATACCGGTGCCCGCGATCATCAACGGGACCAGCAACACATTGATCGCGGCCAACCAGGTGCCAAGCCTGTCGATGTCGCTGCGGAGCTTGCGTTGAACGTCACGCAGGGCGCCACGGGTCTCGACGAGTTGGGCCCGGAATTTCTCGATCTCGGCCTCTTGTTCGGGGGTTAGAAGCTCTTGCGGTTTGCCGGCGCCCGGTTTGGCGGCGGCGCCGCGACGACCCTCAAGTTCGGCGAGGCGCGTTTGGGTGGCCGTCATTTTGTTTTGAAGTTCCTGCTCCTGGCGCAAGAACTTTTGTTCGGCACGACGGCGGATGTCGTTGACCACCGTGAAGGGCCTATTCGACGTTCCACGCGACCGCAGCGAGATCAAAGCGCTTGAGCCGGAAAGATTTTCGATGGCGTTGAGCACAAACACCGCGTTATCGGCTACCGGCACGGCGACGCGTTGGCCCTGAAGTTCCTGCGCTTGAACCCAAAAATGGTCCGTAAAAATGTCGGTGTCGGCGACCAGAATGATGTTGGCGTCGCCTTTCGTTTCTTTCAAGAACGGCGGCAGCGGCGGCTTTGGCGTTTGGCCGGATGCAGGAATTATCGATTCAACCGGCGGACCGCCAGGAAATGCGGACTTCATCGGACCCTGGATACGAGCGGCGATCGTGTATTTCTCGCCCGACTTCGCGAAGTCACGCAGCAAGTCATCGGGGTTCGGATCGCTTTTGACGCGATTGACATCGATTTCCATAGTGTCGTCAGACGTCTGCAACAACGGCGCGAGCTTGGTCGTGGCGCCCTTCAGCGCCGTGATCGCGCCGATGGTGCCCAGATTGATGTCGGTGAGTTCGCCGGTGACCAGATCCTTCCGGTCCATATCGTAAACCGTAAGACCGACCCAAGCGACGTAGTTGACGACATCGCCGCCGAACGAGACGCGTTGCGCGCGGTCGCGCACGCCGATGATGTGGGCCGGGTCGATCGATACGCCCCAGCTTTTCATCAGGGTATCGATGCTGTTGGCGGAGGTCGGCGTCGAGCCCGCAAGCGGCGCGCCCGACGGATCGGCGCCGGCTTGCGAAATTTCGGACCACGGATCCAAGAACACCAGCGCGCGGCCGCCGCGCATGATAAATTGATCGATGGCATATTGGGTTTTGGCGTTGAGGGCCTTGGGTTGGGCCACCATCAGCACATCGATATCCGCCGGCACGCGGTCGAAATCCTGTTCCAAAAACTCGACATCGTTCGATTCTTTGATCTGCTCGTAGATCATGAACGGCCGCGACTGGCCTTGCATGGCGGCCATCATGCCGCCGACGCCGGTGTCGAAGGGAAGATTGGAGACGACGCCGATTTTCGGCTTCTTCTCGCGGATCAGTTTGTAGATCAGGTTCGTCAAATCGTATTCGAGGTATTCCTCGCGGTCTTCGAGGAAGAATGGAATGACCTCGTGGCCGCTGACCATATTCGTGCCGACGAGGCCGAAGTAAATTTTCTCACCGCTGGGCGTCGGCGCGCCGGTCACGCCTTGGGCGACAGCGAGATCTTCCTGCTCGCTCAACGCCTCGGGGTCGATGATCTCGAGCTTTAGCTTTCCGCCCGAGATGCTGGCGTATTCGCGCAAGAGATCGCGAACGCGCGCACCGTAGGCGCGCACGCCCGAGTATTTCACCGACGCGCGCTCGGAGAAAAAGAAGCGGAACGTGATCGGTTCGGGGATCGACTGCAGCGTCTGCTTGGTTCCGGCGCTGACGGTGTAGAGGCTCGATCGCGTCAGATCGAGGCGCGCGGAGGAAAACCATACGGACGAGGCGATATTGACGGCGAAGAACAAGACGATGCTAAGCGCGACGGCCGCGCCGGCGATGGTCGAACGTGTCCAGTTCATGCGCTAGCCCGCCCGCTTTTGATCGACAACGATCACGTTGATGAACAAAAAGAGACTAATGAGCGAGCCGAAGAACACGAGGTCGCGCAAATCGATCACGCCCTTCATGATGGCCGCGAAATGGGTAAGAAAGCTGAACGAGGAGACCGCATCGACGAGCGTTAGCGGGGCCCAGCTTTGGAAAAAGCCAAGTACGAGGTCGTGGCCCGAAATCGTGAACATGAAGCAGACAACGACCGTGACCACGAAGGCGATGACTTGATTGTTGGTCAAAGCCGAGAGGCAGGAGCCGATCGCCAGATAACCGCCGGCCATCAACAGACTTCCGATGTAGCTCGCAAAGATCACGCCGTTATCGGGCGAGCCCAGATAGTTGACGCTTACCCACATCGGGAAGGTGAGAAACAGTGCGACCCCGGCAAACGCCCAGGCTGCGAAAAATTTGCCGATGACAGCGGCCGCGACGGAGATCGGCAGCGTGAGCAACAGTTCGATGGTTCCGCTTTTTTGCTCTTCCGCCCACAACCGCATCGAGATCGCCGGAATGAGGAAGAGGTAGAGCCAGGGATGAAAGCCGAAAAACACGTCGAGTTCGGCGCGGCCGGTCTCGTAAAATTGGCCGAAGTAAAACGTGAATGACCCCATCGCCAACAAGAAGATCACGATGAACACGTAGGCGAGCGGCGTCGCGAAATAGCCCTCGAACTCGCGCCGGAAGACGGCGTATGTCGAATTCCAAAAACTCACGAGGTGGCCTCCGCCTTGATTTCGGCATCGGGCGTCGTCAAGTCCCTGAAGACGTCGTCGAGACGCCGCGACGGCGATTTCGCCAGAAGTTGGGCCGGCGTGCCGTCGGCGACGACGCGGCCCCGATCGATGATCACGGCGCGCGTGCACACGGCATCGACTTCTTCGAGAATGTGGGTCGAAATGATGATCGCCTTTTCCGGGCTCATCGCGCGGATGAGGTTGCGCACCGCGTGTTTTTGATTGGGATCAAGTCCGTCCGTCGGTTCGTCCATGATGAGGACGGGCGGGTTGTGCAGAATGGCTTGCGCCAAGCCGACGCGGCGCTTGAAACCCTTGGACAAGGTGTCGATGCGCTGATCAAGCACGGCTTGTAGTCCGGTGCGCGCGGCGGCGGTTTGGATCGCCTGTTTGGCGGCGTCGTCCTTAAGGCCGCGTACTTGCGCGATGAATTGCAGGAACTGCTCCGGCGTCATGTCGGGATAGGCAGGCGCGCCTTCGGGCAAATAGCCGATGGCGCATTGCGCCTCGAAGGGTTCTTCGACGACATCGTGGCCGCACACCGAGATGCGACCCTCGCTGGGGGCCAAGAATCCCGTGATCATTTTCATCGTGGTCGACTTGCCTGCCCCGTTCGGGCCCAGGAAGCCTAGAACTTCGCCCTTCGCGACGCGCAGCGAGATGCCGCCCACAGCCGTCAGGCTGCCGAACCGTCGCACCAAACCTTCAATTTCAATCATGGGGCTTTGAGAACAATTCGCTGGAAAGACCGGTTGAATTGGGCGCTTGGCAATACGCAAAAGCGACCACAACCGCAAGTGTTCAGTTGTTTAGACTCCTTACACCCGCAACATCAGTCCGCCGTCGACCGTCAGACCATGGCCGGTGACAAAGGCCCCGTCGTCGGAGGCCAGGAACAAGGCCGCCTTGGCGAGGTCCGTCGGTTCGCCCAAGCGGCGTAGGGCCGATTTCTTGGCCCAAATATCGGCAACGTCGGGGCGGGCATTCCAAAGCGGCGTGGTCATGCCCGTTTTGATGGCGCCCGGAAGCAAGTAGTTCGCCGTGATGTTGAACTTGCCAAGTTCGAGCGCCAGCGTGCGGGTCAGTCCGGCGACGCCGGCCTTTGATGCGCAATAGGCGGCGAGACCGAAACCGGTGCCTTCAGCCATGACCGAGGCCACGTTGATGATGCGTCCCGCACCGCTTTCACGAAGATGCGGGATGGCTTGCTGGCAGATGAGGAACGGCGCCGTTAGATTGACGGCGAGCGAGCGATCCCAGTCCGCGCGCGACATCTGCTCCGCGAGCGCGTTGGACGCGACACCGGCATTGTTCATCAGAATGTCTAAGCGACTGTGTCCTTTGATAGCGGTGCCAATTATCGCTTCCGGCGCGCCGTCGTCGGCAACGCTGATTTCGAGGACGGAAATCGTGTTGTGATCGCGATGCGCCTCGGCGAGGGCCTTGCCGGGCAAATCGACCGCGAGGACGCGCGCGCCTTCTTGCGCGAAGAGTTGCGCCGTGGCCCGACCGATGCCTGACGCCGCACCGGTGACGATTGCCGATTTGCCATTGAGGCGCATAAAAAAACACTCCCTCGCTTGGTTTTGCGAGGGAGTGTTCCACACTTTCGAATGGGAGAGCTAGCGGTTGGCCCGGGGCTAAGAAAAAGCCGCGAGGGGGGCTGGGGGGCTGATGGTCCGAGGCCACTTCCAAACCACCGAGCCAACCGTGACTATGAAGATGGAGCCGCAAAGCGGCATGTGAAGGGCCGAAATGCGGCGGCGATGTGTTCCGGATTCACGGCTTCGCGAGCGGAAAATGAACGCCGATTCAGAATGGACTCGTTAACGCGCCTGCGTTGCGGCCAAGCGCTCAGCGATGACGCGCATGGCTTGCGGATTGGCACCCATGATTGTGTGCGGGCTATCGATTTCGATGTTCTCGGCGGTCGGGCTTTCGTCGACCAAACATGCCTTCCACGGGACAATTCCATCCTTGCGCGAATAGATGGCCGTCACGGGTACGGGCGGGTTGCGCGTGAGGTCGTTTGCGCGTTTGAGGAATACGGGATCGAAGTTTCCCGACAAGGCATCGGCAAACGGCGACAAAGGGGTCGCAATCGGAAACTTCAGCGGCGTTCCGAGCGTGACGACGCGCACCACTTTTTCGGGATGATCTTTGGCCAGTTCGCGCGCGTAGAGACCGCCGAGGCTGCGACCGATCAGCGTTACTTTGCGCCCTGAGCGTTCGCTTGCTTCATCCAGCAAGACTTCACATTTTTTGAGTGCGGTCGCCGACGGCCCCCAATTCGAGCCTCGGCCCCAGCCGCGGGCGTCGTACCCGATCTTGCCCAGCCACGCGATCAGTTCCTTGGTGGCCCAGTCGCCGGTCAGAAAGCCAGGAAACACCAGCACTGCGTGGCCGTCGCCCGGCGGCACGTTTTCACTGGGCGGCGGACAGGGCGGCCGAAGCGTGCAGGCCACAAAGCTTGAGATGTCCATCAAGGCGCCGTAAGCGGCGCCGAGCGGACGGTCGGTGGGAAAAGCGGTCAGAGGCACGTTGGGCATGCATTCTCACATGGCTCCAATTGCCGACCTTTGCAAGCTGGCCGAAGGGCGACGGGGCGTCTAACCTGCCGGCCAACACTCAGCGGGAGCCTTCATGCGCAAATCCATGACTTTCAGCGACGCCGTGCTCGACTATGCGGTCGATATGGGCGTGCACGAGCATCCGGTTCAGAAGATCTGCCGCGAAAAGACGGCCGCTATGGGGCGCCAAGCGATCATGCAGATCGCGCCGGAGCAGGGTGCGTTCATGGCGATGGTGGCGCGGCTGATGAATGCCAAGAGATACATCGAGGTCGGCACGTTCACCGGCTACAGCGCGTTGAGCCTTGGGCTTGCATTGCCCGATGACGGGCATGTCGATGCGTTGGATATCAGCGAAGAGTTTATGGCGATCGCGCGCGGCTATTGGAACGAGGCGGGCTTGTCGCGCAAAATCACAGGGCACGTGGCGCCGGCGGTGGCGACGCTCGATCGCTTCTTAAGCGCGGGCGCTCAGAACACGTACGACTTCGCCTTCATCGATGCGGACAAAACCGGATACGACGCCTATTACGAGCGCATGCTGAAACTGGTCAGGCCCGGCGGCTTGATTGCGATCGACAACGTGCTGTGGTCGGGACACGTCGTCGACGCCGGCGATACGTCGCCGGATACGGTGGCGCTGAGGGCGCTGAACGTCAAAATTAAGAATGACGGGCGCGTGGATAAGGTTCTGATGCCGTTTGCGGACGGCATATTTATGTGCCGCAAACGCTGAGCGGGTCTTGCCAAGCGGGACCCTTGGGTAAATTATTTGATGCAGAGATGGCTGACGATCAACCCATACAGCTTTTTCGTGGCGGCAACGGCCCGGCGCCACGAGACACCGACGCAGGCGACAGCGGCGAACAGGTGATGTTCGACCGGCGCGAACTCAACACCATTCTGGACATGTACGGACGCAAGGTCGCGCAAGGCGAATGGCGCGACTATGCCATCGGCGCAGGACGCAATTCAGCTGTGTTCGCGATTTTCCGACACAGCGCCGAAGCGCCGCTCTATCGCGTCGAGAAGCGGCCCGACCTGCGCAATCGGCAAGGCATGTACAGCGTGATTGCGATGACGGGACAAATCCTGAAGCGGGGGCACGATTTGGCGCAGGTGTTGCGCGTGCTCGATCCGCGTCGGCCGCAGCTGGTCGATTAGGCGCAAAGAAAAACCCCCAGAACATTGAGTTCTGGGGGCGAAACGTTTGCGCTCAACGCATCTTCAATTGCGGTTTGAGAGCAGGCGCAGAAGCATCAGGAAGAGGTTGATGAAGTCGAGGTACAGGCTGAGTGCGCCCATGACGGCCTTCTTTCCCGACGTCTCTCCGTCGTCGGCTTCAAGATACATTTCCTTGATTTTCTGCGTGTCGTAGGCAGTCAGGCCAGCGAAGACCAGCACGCCGATAACACTTACGGCAAACGTCAGTGCACTCGAGGCCAGGAAAATGTTCACCACCGAGGCAAGAAACACCCCGACAAGACCCATGAACAAGAACGAACCCCAGCTGCTCAGGCTACGCGGCGTGGAGTAGCCGTACAGGCTGAGTGCGCCGAACGTCGCTGCGGAAATAAAGAATACCCGCGTAATGTCAGCGACAGGATAGACGATAAAGATCGTCGCGAGAGATACGCCGTTGAGCGCGGCATAGAGCCAAAACACCAACTGAGCGGTGCCTGCGCTCATTCGGTTGATGCCGAAGCTCAGTGCGAGAACCAAACCGACCGGTGCAAAAATCGCCACCCAAACCAACGGCGTGCCGAATACCGCATTCACGAGGGCGGGAGAACTTGAGACGAAGTAGGCGACAAGCCCGGTCAGCGCGACACCGAGCGCCATGTAATTGTAGACGCTGAGCATATGGGCGCGCAGGCCCTGATCGATCGCTTGTGCGTCGGCGCCGCCGACGGGACGGGCGCGGTAAGCGGTATTTTCGTAGTCTGCCATTTGGTCAACCTTCCTCATGTCCGGCCAGCTGGCCATGGATAGTGTAGCAAATATCGTGGCTCGGTGTTTTACATTCAAGTCGGCCTAAATACGTTTTCTGACCGGTAATTGACCAGCTTGGGGCGTATTTGGCCAGTTCGCGTTACGCCGTTCTTAACGTTCTTGCGGCCGGAGTCGAAAGGGCCGACCAGGTGGCCCCGATTCCAAGCGCCATGGATGTGACCGCGCCGCCCATGACCACAGCGGCAAGGGTCGCCATCGACGGCCGGAAACTTGATTCCATGACAAAATACGCAACCGCCCAGGCCGCAATCGTACCCAAAATGGCGGCGACAAAGCCTGCAAACGCTCCCAGTGCTGCGAACTCGATGAGGTAGGTCGTCATGACCTGGCCTTTGCTGGCGCCTAGAACTTTGAGGACAACAGCGTCGAACAGACGGTGGCGATGGCCGGCGGCCAACGCTCCGGCCAAAACAAAGAGGCCGGTGAGCAGGGTTACGAAGCTGGCGGCGCGGATGCCTGCCGCCAATTGTTGCAGCAGTCCGGTCGCGGTTTCCAGGGCCTCGCGCACGCGCACCACGGACACGTTCGGCAGTGCATTCGAGACCGCGCGCTCAACCTCGTCTTCCATGTCGGGAACGACGCGCGCCGTCGCGAGGTGGGCTTGAGGGGCGTCTTCGAGAATGCCCGGCGAAACCACCATGATGAAGTTCATGCGCGCGTCGGTGAAATCGATGCGCCGCAGATTGGCGATCTTCATCGGAATGTCGCGGCCCAAGACGTTGACCGTGATCATGTCGTCGACCTTGAGTCCCATGCCTTTGGCAAGATCGGCCGAGAACGAGACGAGGGCCGGACCTTTGTAATCCTTGGGCCACCATTTGCCTTCGACAACCTGGTCGCTGGCGCCGGGCGGATTGCCATAGGTTAGGCCGCGATCGCCGCTTAAGGCCCATTTGGCCTCGCGCGCAACTTCGGCTTTTTCGGCGGGGACGTCTTTCAGTTTGACGATGCGGCCGCGGACCATCGGCACGATCTCGACGGCGGAAACGCCTCTATGCTTGTCCAACACCGACTTGAAGGTCTTGACCTGGTTGGACTGAATATCGATGAAAAAGAAACTTGGCGCTTCGGCCGGCACTTCTTCGCGCATGATGCGACGAATGTTGGAATCGACGAGGGCAATCACCGTCAGAAGCGTGAGGCCCAGTCCCAGCGACAGGATGACGGCCGGCGTCGGTGCGCCCGGGCGATGCAGGTTCGACAGCGCCAAGCGCGCCATCATCATGCGCGGGCGCGGCACGGTTCGCGCAAGCCACATCATGCCCCAACCC
The DNA here is from genome assembly GCA_021413465.1 of Alphaproteobacteria bacterium. Taxonomy (GTDB): domain Bacteria; phylum Pseudomonadota; class Alphaproteobacteria; order Micropepsales; family Micropepsaceae; genus SZUA-430. Next base: position 12,959 of record JAIOQG010000361.1, read on the forward strand.
GTTGCGCGCAAGAGCACGAACGCCGCGATCGCGGCCACGGCAAAGCCGCCGGCCAGTTCAACGTTCGTCGACAAAGTGATTGCAAGCGCCGCCAACGCGGCGAATGCCATCACCGTCGCCACGATGTAAAGCCAATGCGGCCAGCGGCGCGACGGTGCAACGAGATCGCGAAACATAACGGCCGGCGACGTTTCCTGAGC
>JAIOQG010000364.1 GCA_021413465.1 Alphaproteobacteria bacterium
AGACGCTTGCCGTCATGCGTGATCAGCAGCGCGCCGACCGGGGTTTTGATGCGTTCGACGAAGAGGCGCACGACGTTAGTCACTCAACGACGCCCACAGGTGCATGGCGGCGTAGGCGCGGTAGGGCCGCCAGGGCTCGGCGCGACGCAACACGTCTTTCTCCGGCGCCATGGCGAGCGCTTTTCGCACGCCGAGATCGGAAGCCGGGAAGGCATCGGCGTGGCCCATACGCATTGCCATGTAGTGAGCCGTCCAAGGGCCGAAACCGCTCAATGCTGCGATGCGGGTGACGAAGGCGTCGAGCGGCTGATCGAGCGACAGCAGATCCGGACCGCTTGCCACGGCGCGCGCGAACGTTGTCACCGTCGCGGCGCGTCTGGTTGTGAGGCCCAAGCCGTTCAAGTTTGCGTCCGCCAGATCTTCGGGTTTCGGGAACAGATGGGTGAGCGTAGCGTGGCCCTTGGCGGCGTTCTTCCCGAATTTCATCGCAATGCGTCCGGCAAGCGTCGAGGCGGCGGCGACGCTGACCTGTTGGCCGAGGATGGCGCGCACGCCGAGTTCGAACGGGTCCCAAACGCCGGGCACGCGCAAGCCGGAGCGTTTTTTCAACAATGGGTCGAGCGTTGCGTCGCGCTTTAGATGCGCCACGATGCGCTTTCCCGGCGCGTCGAGGTCGAACAAGCGGCGCAGTTTGGCGGTGATTACGGTCTCGTCCGGCTTGCCCGACGTCCAGATTTCAGCGCTGAGCGTGCGGCTTACGGCGGGCGCGACGGCCAAGCGGCCTTGCGTGCGACCGATGACGAAGGTGCGGCGATAGGTGAGACCATCGACCTCGTCGACGCCGGGGATCGCACGGACCGCGAAGAAGCGCAGGAGTGCGGGCCAATCGTAAGGCGGGTCGTAGGCGAGTTTGAGCGCAAGCGATGGCACGCCTCAATCGCCGGCAATGAAGGTCTGCATGACCCACTTGCCGTTACGCTTTTCGAATATGGCGCGGTAGTCGATGGGACTGCGGAGATCTTGGTCGCGGACGAAGCCTTGTTTGCCGGCGACGTCCTTCACTTCGCTCCAATCGTTTGGACCGGCTTCGTGTTGCAGCCGGTGCCCGGATTTGATGATCGTCAGAATATCGTGGTCGAGCTTGCGCACGACTGCGGCATCTGACTGTGGCGCCGCGCGCATGAGCGCGTCCCTATTCGTTACGACCAACACTTCAAATGCATCGAAACCCTCCGGAAACGCAGCGTAGACATAGGGCGCCGCGAAGCCGCCCGGTACGGGAAACTTGCCGCCGTTGTCGACGACGAGAGAAAGTGCTTTCCAAACCAGCGTGTCTTTGTCGAAGGGCTTCCAGCGTTTGTGGAACTCCGGCCCGCCATAGCCGCCGCCGTAGTCGAGCTTGATGTCGGAAGCGAGGAACGTGAACAGCTTCGCGGCATCCTTGCGCGCAATGACTGCCTTCAATTCGTTGCGAAAGGCGACAAAAGACGGGTCCATTGCCGCTTCGTCCACCGGCGCCAGACGCGCGGGCGGCGAAGGTTCCGCAGCTTGGGCGGCCACGGCTGAGAGCGCGATCAAGGCGATAGAAAACCAACGAGCGATCATTGAAGTCTCCTCAATCGCCGACAACGAGGTCGATCATCCGCCAGCGACCTTTGATTTTTTTGAAGCCGGCGCGAAAGTCGATCGGGCTGCGCACGTCACGCTGCAGGACGAAACCGTGTTTGCCGGCGGCGTCGGTGACTTCGAGCCAATCGTCGGGACCTGCTTCGTGCTGCAATTTCTTCGCGCCGTTCTTGAGTGTCAGGATGTCGTGATCGAGCGTGCGCACGACCGCGGCGTCCGCTTTGGGCTTGTCGCGAAGTGCGGCGTTGTCCGCCGTCACGACGACGGCTTCGAACCCGTCGATATCGCTCGGAAAAGCGCTGAAGACGTAAGGCGCGGAAAATTCCGTCTTGCTGTCGAAATTGCCGCCCATGTCGAGCACTAGTTTCAACACCGGCCAGACGTCGCTTTTGGCATTTGCCGGCTTCCACATTTTCTTGAAGTTCGCAGCGCCGTTGTCGCCGCCGAACGAGTTCTGGATGTTCGGTGTGACGATCTTCATCAGGGCGCCCGCGTCTTTGCGAGCAACGATCGCCTTAAAGTCGGTGCGGAACTTCGCGAACGAGGCATCGCGCGGGCCCTCGTCCATCGGCGCGAGGCGCAGAACCTTGTCGGCGGCTTGCGCGGATAGCGACAACGCCGCCCCAAGCACGAGGGCACCAAACAATCGGATCATCATGCGGCTTCCTCCGAGGCGAAACGAACGGATGGCCAGTCTCGCATGTAGCGCGCGGCCTTTTCCAGGTATCGCTGGCGCGGCGGGCCTTGCCAGAGCGGGTTTGGGCGGATGAGGCGGTCGAACACGTCGTCGAGGCCCAACGGTGCGAAAAGTTCGAGCCTGCCGTCCGATTGCGGCCGGACTGCGACCATGCAGGCGGGCATCAGGAATTGGCGCACGCCGTCGCATGAGCTGTGCAGTTGCGGATAGGGTGTGCCGAACTTCTCCGGGTACCAGAGGTGGACGCGGGCTTGGTTTCTGAGCTGTACCTCGCGCCGGGCGAAAGCGAAGTGCGTTGCGGCGCGTTTGATCCAGTGGTCTTCTGCTTCCTCCGACGTATCGGGGTCGAAGTAGAAGAGGTCGTGGTCGAGGATGCCGTGGCCGCGTGGGCGGCCTTCGAGCGTGTTCCAGACGGTTTGAAACAATAGGCCGCTGACGAGCCAGAGATCGGGCGCGTCGAACGTCCGCATCGCCGCGAGCATGGCGGCGATGTCGGGGTCGCTTGTTACAATTGCCAGGAACTCAGTCTCTTGCTGTGTCCGGTCACTCACTTTGAGTCAGGGTCTGCGCGAATGCGAGCCAAGTGGGGCTTGTGAACGCCCAGGTGACGGCGATGTGGGTCGTGACAAGGATCGCCGCCGCGTACCAATAGGCGGGGTGGACGCGTTTGTTTTGCACTTGGTCGTAGACCATCGCGACCGCCAACAGCAGTTCGGGCACGAACAGCCCGGCTTGCGCCGACCAGGACGCAGCTCCTAGAGGGATGGCGATGCGGCCGACGCCGGGGCCCGTGATCGAGAAAAGCGCGGCAAGCATCAAGCGCTTGTGCCAGTCGCTGTGGCTCCGGTTCCAAAGGGCCAGCGCCACCAACAGAAGCGACGCCGCCATGCCAATCAGAGGCAAAGCCATGAAGGCTAGCGGCGGCGCGGATTCCGGCGGTGCGTGGCCGAGTTTGCCTGCCGTGATCGCCGTCCAGAAGCCGAGCATCGCCATGAGGCCGAACAGAAGCGCACCCATCATTCCCATTTGACGGTGTAGTGCGGGTCGACCGGTCGAAATAAACGCGGCTTGCGCGATGAACAGCGCCATCCAAAGCGTGCCGACTACACCGTGCGCGATCGTCAGCATCGATAAGGGCGGCGGCGCTTGGATGATGGGCTTGAGGTAGAATGACGGGGCAAACCCCACGAAGAGGATGGCGACCGAAGCGATCGACATGATGAGAAAGAATCTCGGTTCCGATCGAGATGGAGCTTGGCTCATTTGGATGGCACCTTGTCGTTGAATCGGTTTCGCGTCGCGTTTCGCCCTACTCCGCCTCTTGCGCCTTTGTTGCCACGGGCGGCGTCCAGCGCAGAACGGGTTTGCGCGCCGCGGCGGTTTCGTCCAAGCGGCGGCGCGG
>JAIOQG010000362.1 GCA_021413465.1 Alphaproteobacteria bacterium
GATAGATATCGAGCGCCGAAAACGTCTTGCCCAGAAACCACGGCCCTTTGACTTGGCTTTCGACATAGCGCCAAAGCACTTTGCGATGGTCGTCGGTTGCCGCAACCAGCGCCTTGCCCGCGCCTTTTTCCTTTGTCACGCTGACCCAGCGTTCCGGCACGTCGCCGTAGGTGAAAGTGGGATAGACGGCCGAGACGAGGAACACGAGCCAGCGCAAGAATTCCGCGCGCTGTTTGTGGGCGGGGGGCGGCACCAGCGGGAAGTCCTTCACCCTATCCGCCAGGTGCAAAATGATCGCCGCGCTTTCCGTCATCACCGCGCCGTTCGGCATGATCAGCGTCGGCACTTGGCCGAGCGGGTTCAAGTCTTTCAACACCTTGCTGTCCCAACCCATGTCGTTCCAGGGGACATCGACGACTTCGAGCTTCAGCTTGGTGAAAGCGAATGCCGCCTCAACGATCATCGAACCGCCGCCGGTTGCGGCATAGAGTTTGTACGACTTCATTGTTTTTGCCATCAGCGTCTCCCGTCAGTGCGCAAATTATTTGATCGGCGCACGAAGTGCAAAAGCGTGCAACAGGCCTGCCGTCAGCAGCACAACAGCGCCCAGTTGATGGAGAGCCGCGAGCGAAATGGGTACGACGGCGAGCAATGTCGCGATGCCCAGCATCACTTGCAGTACGACGGCAGCCAACAATAGATGCGAGGTCGTACTCGCCTCGTTCGAGAGGTGTTGTCGGCGTCCCACCAGCCATAGGGCGACGATCGCGGCGGTAACGATGTAGGCCATTATGCGGTGGTTGAATTGCACGGTCGCGATGTCTTCGAATGGCGCAAGCCAGGTGCCGAAGGCGCCGGCGGGTACGACTTGTCCGTCCAACAAGGGCCAGGTGTTGTAAGTGAGACCGGCGTCGAGCCCGGCGACAAAGCCGCCAAGCTTGATCTGACCCGCAATCAGCACCAAGACGCCAAGCGACCAGCGGAAGAGCGGGTGCGGCGCGCCCTTCACCGGCCAGTCGCCGCGCCACAACGGCAAGGCGGTCCACAACAGCGCGGCGTAGATCGTTAGGGCCAACATCAAATGCGCGACAAGACGATACTGGCTGACGTCGACGCGGTCTTTCAAACCGCTCATGACCATGAACCAGCCCAGGGCACCTTGCATGCCGCCAAGAACGAACAATCCAATGAGGCGCGGCAGCAAGGCGCGCTCGATGCGTCCCTGAAACAAGAAAACGAGCAACGGGATCAGGAACGCAACACCGATCAAGCGACCCAGATTTCGGTGCGCCCACTCCCACCAGAAAATCCCCTTGAACTCATCGAGCGTCATGCCTTTGTTTATGCGTTCGTATTGCGGGATTGCCCGATAGGCGGCAAATTCTTCTTGCCACTCCGCCTGCGACAACGGCGGCAGCGCGCCGTGGATCGGCTTCCATTCTGTTATCGAGAGGCCGGAGCCGGTGAGCCGCGTCAGCCCACCCAAGACGACCATGCCTGCGATCATGCCGCACACGACAAAAAGCCAAATCGCAATCGATCGCCGCGACCCGAGTTGGCGAGGCGTGGGCGATTGAGCGGCGGTCGATCGAGCGATCGTCATGGCGTGACGATCTTGAGACCGATGATGCAGCATGCAATCAAGGCGATGCAGCCAATGCGCAAGGCCGTTAGCGGCTCGTCAAAGAGATAGATGCCGAGGCAGGCCGTGCCGATCGTGCCGATGCCGGTCCACACGGCGTATGCGGTGCCGACCGGAAGCGACCTTAGCGCCAGACCCAACATCACGACGCTGGCCGTCATGGCTCCGATGGTGATTACCGACGGCGCGAGGCGCGTGAACCCATCGGTGTATTTGAGACCGATCGCCCAAACGATTTCAAACAGGCCTGCGATGAAGAGGTAGACCCATGCCATGCGTTACACCCGCGCAATATCTAGGTCGATGATATAGCCGTGCAATGCCGCATGGGAACACACACAGGTGCTGCGGCAGTTTGCCCGTCCAGGCGACCTAGCCGAGCGCGAAATCGACTGCCGCCTTTGCATGCAAGGCGGCAGTGTCGAAGCACGGCTCGGCGAAGTCCTGCTGCGTCAGAAGCAACCCGATTTCGGTGCAGCCAAAAATGAACCCATCGGCGCCGGCAAGGCGCGCTTTGTTCGCGACCTCAAGAAATCGCTGCTTTGAGGCGGGCGTGACAACGCCGTGCACGAGTTCTTGAAATATGATGTCGTGAACCACCGTCCGTTCGGCGTCGTCGGGTACGATGGCTTCGATACCGTGCCGGTCGGCCAAATAGCCTTTGTAGAAGTCCTGCTCCATCGTGTAGCGCGTGGCGAGCAGCAACGGCCGCTTGCAAGCGGTCCTCTTTATGGCAGAGCCTGTCGCGTCGGCGATGTGCAGCAGCGGTATGCGCACCGCGGCAGCTACGGCGTCGGCAACCTTGTGCATGGTGTTGGCGCAAATCAGGATAGCTTCGGCGCCTGCGGCCTCCAACCGCCTTGCCGCATCGGCGAGTTTGGCGCCAGCCTTGTCCCAAGCCGCGGCGCGCTGAATCGCTTCGATCTCGGCAAAATCAACCGACCAGAGGATCAGTTCTGCCGCGTGGTGACCGCCAAGGCGCGTGCGCACGCCCTCGTTGATAAGGCGGTAGTAGATCGCCGTGCTTTCGGCGCTCATGCCGCCTAGGAGGCCCACAATCTTCATGTGCGTCAATCCGCTTTGGGGTGCCCGGAGTATTGCGATTTGCTCGGCGCGCACGCAATTGCTAATCAATCGCTATGCCCATGCGAACCAAGAAATTTATTGGCATTTTTGCGCTCATCGCCATCATCGCGGTCTATTCGCTTTTGGTGATGCGCGTGGCTGTGGCCGTTTTGCCCGAAGCGGGACCGGCGCTTGAACTATTGTTCTATGCGGTAGCCGGACTGGCTTGGGTGTGGCCGGTCGGATTTCTGATCAAGTGGATGAATGCGCCCGGCCGGAAGGATATCGAACGCGGTGAACATGTCTGACAAGATAAAGGCGTTTTTTAGCGCTGCATCGGCCAATCCGATGGAGACGATTCAAACGATCGTCGAGCGCATCATACTCTACAGCCGCTACGTCTTAGTCGTGTTCTATATCGGCTTGGCGTTTGCCCTTTTCGTTTATGCCATCAGCTTCATCTTCGAGGTGTTGCATGTGGCGGAGCTGGCGCTTTATCCATCAACGCGCCCGGAAGGCAGCTTCAACATGATCATGCCCATCCTGGAGCTGATCGATGGGGCTTTGGTCTCCGGCCTGATCGTCATGGTGATGCTGAGTTCTTACGAGAATTTCGTCGGCCGGTTCGGCGACGAGGCGTTGGACGATTCACCGGAATGGTTGCGCCGGCTCGATCCAGGCTCGCTGAAAGTGAAAGTCGCGACGGCGCTCTTGACGATTTCGGCAGTTAAGCTGCTGCAGGTTTTCATGGACCGGGAGCAATTCAGCGATGGCGACATTTTTTGGAAGGTTATGATCCACCTGGTGTTTATCCTGTCGGCGGTGGTGCTCGCCCTGCTCGACCGGATTACCAGCTACGGCCATACAAAATCAGCGCCCAAGGACACGCATTGAAGCGCGCGGTCTAAACCGGGCATATTGGTGGTAGCTTTTCCTCTCGCTTTAAGGTGTGCCGCTGATGTCCGATTCAAGTTCAATTTTTCTGGGCAAGGGCGAGGCGCCGCAGAGCCTCAAGCTTTCGGTCGCCAATCGCCACGGGTTGATTGCAGGTGCAACGGGTACGGGTAAAACCGCGACGTTGCGCGTTCTGGCCGAAGGCTTCAGTCGCGCGGGCGTGCCGGTCTTTGCGGCCGATATTAAAGGCGACCTCGCGGGGCTTTGTCAGCCGGCGGAGCTCAAACCCTTCATCACGGAGCGGTTGGAAAAAATCGGCGTCACCGATTGGAAGCCCACGGCGCATCCCGTCGTGTTCTGGGATTTGTTCGGCGAGCTCGGTCATCAGTTGCGCGCCACCGTGTCCGAGATGGGGCCAACACTGCTTGCGCGCATGTTGCAGCTCAACGACACGCAGGAAGGCGTGCTCAACATCCTGTTTCGCGTCGCCGACGAGCAGGGCATGCTGTTACTCGATCTCAAAGATCTGCGGGCTATGCTCGTCAATATCGGCGAGAACGCCGAAAAATACACGATGCAGTTCGGCAATATCGCGGCAGCTTCTATCGGCGCCATTCAACGCTCGTTGCTGACGCTGGAGAACCAAGGCGGCGATGCGTTCTTCGGCGAGCCGGCGCTGAAACTGGAAGACTTGCTAATCGCCGACGAACAAGGGCGCGGCGCGATCCATGTGTTGGCGGCGGAAAAACTATTCGGCAGTCCGATGCTGTACGCCACGTTTTTGTTATGGCTGCTGTCGGAACTTTACGAGCAGTTGCCGGAGGTCGGCGATCTCGACAAGCCGAAGCTCGTTTTCTTTTTCGATGAAGCGCATTTGCTGTTCGATGATGCGCCGAAAGCGCTGCTCGATCAGGTGCAACAAGTCGTGCGTTTGATCCGTTCGAAAGGGGTTGGGGTTTATTTCATTACGCAATCGCCGCTCGACATTCCCGACAATGTGTTGGGTCAGCTCGGCAATAAGGTGCAGCACGCGCTGCGCGCGTTTACGCCGAAAGATCGCAAGTCGGTCAAAGCCGTCGCCGATAACTTCCGCGAGAACCCGAAATTCAAGGCGTCGGATGCCGTGCAGGAAATGGCGGTCGGCGAAGCGTTGGTTTCGACCCTCGATGCGAAAGGCATCCCTTCGATCGTGGATCGAGTATTGATCGTGCCGCCGACGTGCCGCATGGGTGCGATCTCCCCCGACGAGCGGGCCGCCGTGATGGCGATGAGTCCGGTCAAAGGTGTGTACGACAAGGCGATCGATCGCGAGTCGGCCTACGAAATTCTGATGGGCCGCGCACAGGCCGCGTCCGATGGTGCCGCACCGACGACTAAAGCGTCCCCCGGCCCCGCGCGCCGGACATGGGGGTCTGGAGGCGCCGAACGTGCGCCGGTGCCGCAGGAGCCTCGCCGGACGCAGACTTATCCTATGCCGCAAGCCCCGCGCGAAGCACCGCAACCGCGGGCTTCTTCGCGCCAGACCATGGGGGAAGCGGTGGCAAAAAGCGCGGCGCGTTCGGTGACGTCGGCGATCGGCAGCAGCATTGGGCGCGCATTGGTACGGGGCGTGCTAGGCTCGCTGCTCAAGCGATAACGGCGAAGGGGCACGGCCATGGCTAGGCGGACACTCACGGCAGCGATGGCGATGCTTTCGATTTGCATCGGGTTGGCGGGTTGCGAGTCCGCCGTGTCCGACGGCGATCAATCGGAAGGCTTGACGAGATTGGATTGGGTGGCGGAAACGATCATCGGCCAAGCCGTCATCCAGCCGGGGCGCGTGACGTTGGCGTTCGCCGAAGGCCGCGTTTCGGGGCGCGGGGGCTGCAATATATACTCAGGACCTGTCGAAATTCGCGCGGGCACATTAGCGGTTGGAGCGCTTATCTCGACCAAAATGGCCTGTATGGACGCCGGTTTGGCGCAGCAAGAGCGCGTGTATCTGGACGCGCTGCAATCGGCGCAACGATACAGTTTGGGCGGAGGCGGCAAGCTCACGATCACAACGGCCGCCGGGGCGCTTGTCTATCACGGCGAGCCCAAACAGCAGCGGCCCGAAGGGTCGTAGCAACACCTCGGCCTGGCGCCGAAAAGTAAGCGACTCGCCGCAAACGCGCGAGCGTCGGCGACGAGCCGGCCCAACCGACATGGGGAGACCATGTTTAAGTAGGCTTTCGACCATAACACGGCATGAACGGCGGCCGTAACTGCGAATTCGATCCGGACCCGATCACGAGCGCGTTAGGCTTGCTTGTTAATCTGAACGAGCCTGAACGGCGCAGGGCTCCGTTGCGTCGCACAAGCTGTGCGTTCGATGCAGATTCTAGCCGGCGAGGATGTAGGCGAGCAGTTGGTCGGGATCCATGCTGTCGACCTGATCTGTGGTGAAGGACGCGATTTGGTCGGGGATCATTGCGCTGATGTTCGTCGTCGACAGGTAATCGATCTGGGTCGTCGTGAAGCTCGGGATTTGGGTCGTCGCTAGGGCCTGGATCACGGTGGTCGTCAACTCACCGATGACGGTGGTCGAAAGGCCAGCAATCTGCGTGGAGAGGAGAGCGGCGATCTGCGTGCCGCCAAATTCCGCGAAATCGGTCGTGCTCAGCCCGTTGAGCTGGGTGGTCGAAAAGGCCGTCATCTGCGTGGTCGAAAGCGCAGCAACTTGCACGGCGTCGAGGGCGGAAAAATTGGTGGAGCCCAGGCCTAAGAGCTGCGTTTCGTCAAGGACCGCGACCTGAGTGTCTTGCAGTTCGCCGATGTCTGTGGCCGACAAGCCGGCCAATTGGCTGGCACTCACACCGCCGAACTGAGTTGTGGTCAGAGCGGCGACTTGAGTTCCGTCCAGGGCGGAGAAAGTTGTGGCGGAAAGCGCGCCCACTTGCGTCGCGGACAGTGCCGCCATTTGCGTGTCGGCGAAGACCGCAATCTGTGTCGCAGCCAAACCTTCAATGTTGGTGACCGAGAGCGCAGCAACCTGCGTCGCTGTGATGCCGCCGATCTGCGTCGCGTCGAGCAGGGCGATGCTAGTGGCGCTCAGCGCGCGCAGCTGTGTGGTGGCGAGCAGCGGGATTTGGGTGGCGGTGATTTCGCCGAGGGCCGTTTGCGAAATCCCCGCGAGCTGTGTGGTCGTGATGCCCCTTAGCTGGGTGACCGTCAGCGCGGCGATCGCGGCGCCGTCCAAGGCTGAGAAATTCGTGGGGGAGAGCGCGCCCAGTTGCGATGGGCTGAGGGCCGCGATTTGCGTGCCTGCAAACTCACCGATGTCGGTTTCGGTCAGCCCGCTCAGTTGCGCGATCGAAATTCCGATGATTTGCGTGGTGGACAGCGCCGCAATCTGGGTGCCGTCGAGAGCGGAGAAATTCGTCGCGCCCAAGGCACGCAACTGGTTCGTCACCAATACGCCAATTTGAGTGGCGGCGAATTCTGCAATGTCGGCGACGACGAGGCCCGCCAATTGCGTGGCCGTGACGCCCTTGATTTGGGTGGTCGTCAACCCCGCTATGCCGGTGGCATCAATCGACGAAAAATTGGTGGCGGACAGAGCGCCCAATTGCGTCGAGGCGAAGGCGCCGATTTGCGCGGGCGAGAACTCTGCGAAGTCGGTCGTGGAGATGTTTCTGAGCTGCGCTGCGGTGAGACCTGA
>JAIOQG010000363.1 GCA_021413465.1 Alphaproteobacteria bacterium
GCCACATAGACCTTGCCGGTCTGCGAGGTGAGGTAGGTTTCGACCAATACGTTCTCGCGGTCGCTGCGCGCGGTCTGTTCCATCAGCGTTTCGAACTGATTGACGTAGCGGTCAACGGTTTCCCGGAACTCGCCGTCCTCATCGTATTTCTGGCCGATGCGCGCCGTCTGTTCGCGGCCGAGTATGCTAACCAAGCGACGCGCGAAGACATTACGTTCGCCGTTCCGGTAGCGGCGCAAGAGGTCAAGCGGCGGGTCGTCTTCCAAGAAACGATCGAGATCGATTGCCATCGCCTGCAACGTTTCGATCATGTGGCGCGACGATGTGTGATTGCCGTCGGCGTTCGCCTGACTTTGAGGCGTGCCGCGGTCCGTCGGCGCAAGCGAATTTCCGAATGGCGCGGGTTTGGCCGGAGGGCGGCCATGCTGAGCACCATTTCCCGGTTGATGCGTTTGGCCGTGTGCTGCCGAAACGCTTTTGGCGTCCGGGCGCTGCTCGCGGCGGTGCTGGGGATGCGCCGGGTGTTGGGCTTGCGGATGCGGCTGGTGCTGCTGGGGTTGCTGTTGGCCGTCACGCGTTTCGGCGGCGGCGAGTAGCTTTTTCATATCCCAACCGTTGCCGCTGCCATTGCCACCGTTGTTCGCGGTGTGGCGATCATCCTGCTGGGTGGGTTCGGGTCCTTCGCCGGGCGCTCGTCCGAACCGCTTGGCAAGGCCGAACCAGCCACGCGCCTCGCCGGGCACTTCGGGCGGTAAGTGTCTGTCGGCCGGTTGCGGGATTTGACCGCGATTGGGCGGTGCAAGATGGCCCGTCGGCGGAACGCTGAAATTGGGAATCGATTGTTGCGGCGCTGGCGGCTTCAGCGACGGTGCCGCCGGCTGCTTGTTGCCCTCAATTGCTTGGACGCGGTCGAAGGCGACGCTGACGCGCGACGACAAATCGGTGATGGCGCCCGCTTGCTGGTCGAGCACGGTGCGCAAATGCTGCGCGTGGATCGCGGCTTCGGCGGGAAGCTCCTGCAGGATTTTCGACAACCGTCCGACAGTCGTTTCAATTTGCTGCGATGCGCCGGATGCTGTTTCGCGCAATCCGATCAAGACCGACCCAAGACGTCCGGCGGCGTCAAACGAATTGTCGCCGGCGGTGCGGATCGTTTGCATCGCCTGTTCGAGTCCCGACGTCGTCAATTCTGTCGAGGTGCGCAGTTTCTCGGATTCGCGGGTGAACAATTGCGTCGTTTCGACGATGCGTTGGGCCATGATGGCCGCGGTTTCGTCGAGGCGGCGGGCGCCTTCGATCGTGAAGGTGCCGATCTTCTTCGTTTCGTCGTTCATGATGACGACAAGCTTGTTCATGCCTTCGCGCTGATAGTCGAGTGCGCGCGCCATGTGATCGTTTTCGTTCTTCAGGCGCTCGATCGTTTCGGCGAGTGCGGCGCGTTGGCGTTCGTGACGAGCGACCACTTGTTCGGAGCGCGCTGCCGCGGCTTCGGATGCGGCGTCGAGGCGTTGCGCTTGACGCTCGATTTCTTTTGCGGATTCCGACGCCTTTGAGGCGACGGTGCTTGAAGCGGCCTGCAGGGTCGAGATGAGGCCTGCGATAGCGCCATGTTCGGCGTGGAGGCTTTCGCTGGCGTTGCGGGCGGCGTGGCGGGCGTCGTGCAAGCGCGCCGTCAGCGTTTCGGATGCGGCGAGGACTGCCGTGTCGAGCGCTTGCGTAAACTGCGCCAGCTTCTCGCGCTCGGAGCCGAGCTTGCCGGTGGCGCGGTCGACGCGTTCTTGCGCCGCAATGGCGGTGCGTTCGATCAGCGCCATGCGATCGTTTGTGGCGGTCTCTAGAGATGCCATGCGCGCGGTAGCGGATTCGACGGCGGTGTTGAAAACGTCGAGTTCGCGTCGTATCGCGCGGCCGAGGCGCGTCATGCCGCGCGCGGCGTGATCTTCGGGTTCGGTCAATTGCATTGCGGCGACGGCCAGCGAACTGGATTGGCGGCGCAAAATTTTCGCTTCGCGCGCAAGGATCCAGATGAAGACCGTCAGTATGACCGGTACTATGAGAATTGCCGAGATCAATCCGTACCACGCTGTTGGAAGATGTTGGATTCTGTCGAGTCCGAACAAGCCAATGAGGTATGCACCGATTCCACCCAACCAAAACACTATGAAGAGAAATGACCCCCAAGCGGCGATCCCGCCAGAGTCTGCTGATAGGTGTACGGGCGTTACTTCAACCCGCGGTGGTTCCGTCGTGTCTGCGGGCGGCACGTGATGTTGTTGGTTGCTTTCGCGTGCCGCGTTGTCGCGCGCCGTGTTATCGCGAGCGGGTTGCTCGTTGATGAGCGGCCCGGTGAAGGCGCGGACGTTCGACGGTTCAATACGTTCCATGCGCAACTCTCGACGCAAAGCCGACGGCGGCTTTCGGCTTCCTGAAGATCTCTTACTGAAATGTTACCATTTCTTGCGAGGCGGCGCACTGAAGAAGATTCGCCACAGTACAAGGTGGCTGTGGATCGGAAAGTGTTAACGGCGGGGGTAAATCACCAAAGCTTTCCAATACAATTGAGGCCGCTTCGTGCTGTATCTCCTGTGGCGCGACGGCATCGATCCGATCGATTGTCTGATTCGAGCAAAAATCCCTACGGTTCGCCTAGGGCGAAGTCATCACGGTGATTCGCACTTTAGGAGAGCAAAGATGGCGATGTTGGTCGCAGCTGCAGTGTTCTTTTTGGCGCTTCATCTCGTCGTGTCAGGTACGAGAGTGCGCGATGCGGTCGTGGGTGCGACCGGTGAGCGCGCCTTTCTGGGGTTGTTTTCGCTGGCGAGCGTGGGTGGCATTGTTTGGCTTGTGATCAGCTACAACGCGGCGGTCGCACTCGGCACTGATCAGCTTTGGGACCTGGGGGCGGGCGTCAAGCACGCCGGCATGCTGGTGGTGGGCTTGGCGTTCTTGCTTGGCGTCTCGGGACTCTTGATGCCGAACCCCACGAGTGTCGGCATGGAGTCGCGCGCCTCCGACGGCGGGACGGTTCAAGGCGTGTTGCGCATTACGCGCCACCCGTTCTTGTGGGGCGTCGCCCTGTGGTCCGGATTTCATTTGGCGGCGAACGGCGACGCGGCCTCTGCCGTGTTCTTCGGGACTTTCCTGTTTTTGTCCGTCACCGGAACGTTTTCGATCGATGCCAAGCGGGCTCGAAAAATGGGCGAGGCGTGGAAAGGGTTTGCTGACCGCACGTCCAACATCCCCTTCGGCGCCATTGTAAGCGGGCGTGGGCGCCTTCATCTGGGTGAGCTTTTGACCTATCGGCAGGCGATCGCCATCGTTGCGTTCTTGGCAGTACTTTTCGCGCATGCACGGGTGTTCGGCGTGTCGCCATTTCCCGGTGGCTGGGTACCGTTTTAGGACTTCGCTAAGGGCTCGTTAACGTTCTGGTTTCCTCTCGCCTCTAGACTTGCGCATCGGCGGAAGAGGATCAGAGATGCCCGTGGCGGCGAAACCGGTCGATTACGATCACCTTCGAGTTCAAGCTGCGGAGAATCTCGACGTTATGCGCGAGGTTTTGGCTTTGTTTGTCACGCATGGCGAGCAGGTGATCGCAGAACTCGAGCGCGCGAGCGACGAGAAAAGCTGGAAGCAATGGACGCATACGCTTAAGGGCTCGGCGCGCGGGGTCGGCGCCTTTGCGGTGGCAGATGCGGCAGCAGACGCGGAGCGCCATTTGCTCGATAAGCGCAAGCTTGAGCCGCTTAAGGCCGTCTTTGCCGAAGCGCGGAGCTTTATCGGACTTCACCCGTTGTGATGTTTGTCACCACATGGCAAGGCGGCGCTGCGTCGTCGGCTCTGCACGGGTAGACTTCAATCGGGCTGTATCTCAGGGGCATTCGAAGCGAATGGCGTTTAAGATCAAATTCTGGGGTACGCGTGGAACCGTGGCTTGTCCGGGCCCCAATCACCTGGCGTTCGGCGGCAATACAAGCTGCATCGAAGTGGCGATGGGCGGGCGGCGCGTTATCTTCGATATGGGCACCGGCGTCAGGAACCTCGGCAAGTGGTTTTTGCGCAAGCAAATGCGCGACGCCACGATCCTGATGTCGCATACGCATTGGGACCATATTCACGGCTTTCCCTTCTTTCAGCCTGCCTTCAGTGAAGGGCACAATTTCCGCATCATGGCGGGGCATCTCGATACCGGTTTGAGGATTCAAAACGTGCTGGCCGGGCAGATGACGCATCCATTCTTTCCGGTGCCGATCGACATTATGAAAGCGCAAATCGAGTTCGTCGATTTTCGCGCGGGCGATACTTTTTCGATCGATAACGAAGTCCGCGTGCGAACGGCGCCGCTCAACCATCCCGACGGCGCGACCGGTTACCGGCTCGACTATCAGGGCAAGTCGCTGTGCTACATCACCGACACGGAGCATACGCCGGGAAAACCCGACGAACGCATTCTGGCGCTGGTCGAAGGCGCGGATTTGATGATTTACGATTCGACGTATACGGATCACGAATTCCCCGCCAAGCGCGGTTGGGGGCATTCGAC
>JAIOQG010000188.1 GCA_021413465.1 Alphaproteobacteria bacterium
GGGGTTGTCGCTACCACACGTGAAGCACTTCAAAACCCAGAACTCCAACGTGGGATTGCGGCACGACTTCTTAATCATGCTACGCAGGGAGGCAGGTTAATGCCAAGCTGCGCCTAAGAAGCGATCGGGGAAGACCCACCGACGAACATGACCGATGACCTTTATACGACGGCTATGAACGAGTTGGCCCAAAATCGACGAGCGTGACGTTTGGATGAAACAGACGGCCCCGACGGACTGGAGTGACCTGAGCCAACCTTCTGCCGAACGGTTGACATCACACCACTGCAAGCGGTGCCGAGGTCAGCTAGTTCGCCAAACCGGTGAGATCGTTGGACATACATTCAAGCACAGTGTTAGCCTTGCAGCGCACCCATAATATCGTACCAACTATCCGATGACGGCTGCGCAATTCCCGGAAGCACATTGGGGCCCCGCGGTAGCCATGACAAACGGCCAACGAAACAAGAGAAGACGATCTCCTGAGATACGCTTGGACGTCAGCCGTGAGCCCGGTGCGATGAGTAGCGGCGCTGCGCCAAACGCAGACGACGAGGTCGAGCAACAGCGGCTCGAGGACGAGCGGGAGGCCGAGCTGGCGCTGGAGAGGCGAAGCATGCGGCGGGCACTGGCCGCGAAGCTCGCAGACGAGTGCGACGCCAAGCCTCCAATTCAGTCCAAGCCCCGAGACCGTTTGTAGGGTGACGAATAGCGGCGAGAGCAATGCGTGAAGCTGGCAGCACGCCGACGGTTACATGACCGTGGGCTCATTGGGTCTCGGCATGCTACACGACTGGCCGGACCGGATTCTGAGCCGAGACGGCCGGTCGCTTCAAAATTGAAGATTTACATTGCTCGCTTCGCTTACCTCGTACGGCCGCAGGCTTGAGCAAAATCGCCTTTCGAACTCGATCTGGCGATTCGACAGACTCATGGGCGATTCCATGATCATGGTCGAGAACGTCGACATGGCGCACCTGCCCCAGCCTGCCGCACATGGCGCACCGTAAGGTCTCGGTCGCCTTCCACAGTCCCAGCGCCGGTGAGAATCGCGACAGTCGCTTATGCGTCCAGATGGTTTTCTGCAGACAGAAACAATGGATCGCAACGCTCGATCCGTTTCTCAGAAGGTCTTTGATCGTGATGCGGAACTGGCCCATGCGTCACTCTATTGGACAATCTAAGAAAGCCGTTGACACCACCACCTTCTCCGATCCAAACGGCCGCCAGTTTTACAAAATGCGCCTCAAACTCACGCGCGACCATTTCGGCCGCAACCCGAAAGAGGCCCGCGTCCTCCCCGGCATGGAAGTCGAAGTCGACGTCAAAACGGGCACGCGATCCATCCTAACCTACATCTTGAAGCCCGTCGCCCGCACCTGGGACACCGCACTGCGCGAACCGTGACGCGCAAACGCAGTTCACTTTGCGACGCCGGCACGACCCGCGACCGCAAGGCTCGGCATTCAACTTTCTAAAGTCGCTGGCGTGGCTGGGCCGGTGCGGCTAGTAATGCCGCATGCTCGAAGTCTTCCTCGCCGCCCTCGTGACGTTTTTCGTGGTGATCGACCCGCCGGGCGTCACCCCGATGTTTGCCATGCTCACGCAAGACATGCCCCCGGCCATGCGCCACCGCATGGCCTGGAAAAGCGTCGCCGTCGCCACCGGCATTTTGTTGGGGTTCGCGCTCGGCGGCGAATGGGTCTTGGCCAATTTGCACGTCAGCCTTGACGCCTTTCGCATTGCCGGCGGCTTGCTCCTGTTTCTAATCGCACTCGACATGTTGTTCGAGACCCGATCGCAACGGCGTGAAGCACGCAACGAGAAAGTCCTGGAAGAGCGCCGCGCCCATCCGGGCGAACACGAAGACATTTCCGTGTTTCCTTTGGCAATCCCGCTGCTCGCGGGCCCGGGATCGATCGCCTCGATCATGTTGCTCTTCGCGCAGCACGCCGATTGGACCTTGCGCGCCGCAATTTTGGCAGGCGTCGCCGTCAACCTCGTGCTGACGCTCGTCGTATTTCTGATCGCCGCGCGCGTCAGCCAATTGATGAGCGCAACCCTCGCGGCCATCGTGACGAAGGTCTTCGGCATCCTCCTCGCCGCCCTCGCCGCCCAATTCACCATCGACGGCATCAAGAGCGCCTTCGGCCTCGCCTAAAGCGCGGGGCGCAAATGCGCCCGCTCGTTCAAGCTCACCACGCTGCGTTGCCCGCCGCGCGCACACATAAAGCGGTTGATGCTGGTATAGTCGGCTTCGAAGAACACGCGCGGCGCCAATCCCAAAACATGCGCCGCCCACACATTGATGACGCCGCCATGGCAGAACACGGCAACCCGGTGCCCGGAATGCGCCGCCACGATCTCCTCCATGCCCGCCACAACCTTCGCCTGGAACGCGCGCATATCAACGCCGTGTCCGCCGGTCGCCATGGACTGCCACAGAGCGAAGTTCTCGCGCTTTAGTTCTTCGGTCGGAATGTACACCCCGGACGCCTGATCGAATTCGACGATGCCCGCATGCTGGCGGATCGCATGACCGGCCTGCGCCGCGAACGGCTCGGCGGTTTGAACGGCACGGCGCATGGTGCTGGACCATACGGCATCCACGGTTTCCGCCGCGAGCCACCGCGCCACCCGCCCCGCTTGATCGAGACCGAGCGCGCTGAGATGGGGATCGGCGGTCGCTTCGCTGCGCTCCGGCCGGCCGTGCCGGACGAGAATCAATTCCATAGAAGTCCCCCTATTGCCTGTCGCGGGTGTCTATAGCCCTGAATTCGTCATTGCCGAAAGGCACGGATTGGCATTTCCTAACGCTCAAACCGAAGCACCCCGGTGGAGGGCGGCTCAACCAATCCAGGAAGGCAACCCCTCATGGGCTACGGCGGCAGCACAAGTCAGGACGCGCAGAGCCGCGCCTATTCGATACCGTTAGCCGATCTGAACCCCGGCGATCCGGATCTGTTTCGCACCGACACCCATTGGCCCTATTTCGAACGCCTGCGAAAAGAAGAGCCGGTCCACTGGTGCCGCGCCAGCGAGTTCGGCCCCTATTGGTCCGTGACCAAGTACCAAGACATTATGTCGGTCGACACCAACCATCATGTGTTCTCCTCCGACGCGGCGCTGGGCGGCATCACCATTCGCGACGCCCGCCCCGACCTGCGCCGCCCCAGCTTCATCGCCATGGATCCGCCCAAGCACGATGTTCAGCGCAAGGCGGTCAGCCCGATCGTCTCGCCGGCGAATCTGCAAACCATGGAACGCATCATCCGCGAGCGTGCGGCGAAAATCCTCGACGCACTGCCCATCGGCGAAACCTTCGATTGGGTCGACAAAGTATCGATCGAACTAACGACGCAAATGCTCGCCACCTTGTTCGACTTCCCCTTCGAGGAGCGCCGCAAACTTACCCACTGGTCCGACATTGCGACCGCGCTGCCAATCAAAGGCGGCCTCGTCGAAACCGAAGAACAGCGCCAGGCCGAGTTGATGCAATGTCTCGCCTATTTCACGAAGCTCTGGAACGAGCGCGTCAACGAGGCCCCGCGCGGCGACCTGATCTCGATGATGGCCCACAGCGATGCCACGCGGAACATGTCCCCCGATGAGTATCTGGGCAACATTATCCTCTTGATCGTCGGCGGCAACGACACGACCCGCAACTCGATTTCCGGCGGCGTCCTCGCTCTCAATCAGAACCCGGCCGAATACGCGAAGCTCCGAGCGAATCCGGATTTGATCGCCAGCATGGTGCCGGAGATCATACGTTGGCAGACGCCGCTCGCCCACATGCGCCGCACCGCGACCGAGGATATTGCGCTGGGCGACAAGACGATCAAGAAGGGCGACAAAGTCGTCATGTGGTACGTCTCGGGCAATCGCGACGCCGACGCCATCGACAACCCCAACGCCTTCATCATCGATCGTGAACGCCCGCGCCAGCATCTTTCCTTCGGCTTCGGCATCCACCGCTGCGTCGGCAACCGCCTCGCCGAATTGCAGCTCAAAATCGTCTGGGAAGAAATCTTGAAACGCTGGCGCTTCGTCGAAGTCGTCGGCGAACCCCGCCGCGTACGCTCCAGTTTCGTCAAGGGTTACGAGACCTTGCCGGTGCGGATCCACAAGTGAAACCGACTGTCGGACGCGCAATACGCATCGGCCTGCCGGCGATTGCAGCACTGGCCGCCTGTGCGCCGCTGTCGGCCCCCTCGGCGCTATCCTCCGCCGGCCGTTGCGAGAGCATAGCCGAACGCACGATCGCATTCACAAGCGAGACGGCGCAGGACGTGTTCGAAGTCAACGCCTCGGGCGCCGATTGCGCGACGGCTATCGTGACGGTCTCGATCCGCCAACAAAACGGTCAGCCGGTGATGGCCTTCGCCGTGCCCTTGGCATGGCTGAGCCAACAGACGGTCCAAGAACCGATCGTCTCGCCGGAAGCGCTTGCGCGTTTCGTGGCGGACTACGCCGCCGCGGCCCAACTCGACATCGGCGCCAGCCAACTCCCGGCATGGATCAATACCGCACCAACGCCGGGCTTCGACCAAGGCCAAGAACTTACAAGCCCCCTCGACCGCAAAACCTACGAAGCGCTGCGCAAGACAAAGCCAAACATGCTCTGTATGGGAGACGCCCACGAAACCGGCATCTGCTACGTCTGGGACCGAAAACGAGCGACGGCCGAGATCATCCTTCGGCGTTGAAAATTCGCCCGCTAACGATGGAATTCGTTGTGCACATCGTGCGTCACGATCCCGCCGCCCGGCGGCGGAATGACCATCCAATCCTTGTGCCTCAGCGTGCGCTTGGTGTCTTCATAACCGCTTTCCCAATGCTCGCGCATCGACGTGCCGGAAAACTCGAAGTCCTTGGAGTGGCCTTCATATTCCTTCTGCTGGTAAATCAGCTGCAGGATCGTCATCTCCGGCTGGTGCTCAAGCTCCTCAAACAGCCGGCGGTCTTCATCCGACATCAGTTCTTTCGGCATTTTGAGGAACGCCTCGCGCAGGCGCGCCTTCCACGCATGCACGCGGCGGAACACATCGGTGTTGTAGCGCGTGCGTGACGAATAAAGGATATCCTTGAGACGGGCCTGCACCTCGGAAATGTCGCCGGGCAGACTGCCGCGCGCATTGAAGAGATCGACCTGAAAGACCAGCGCGTTCAAACCGTCCTCGTGGTCGAGCAGGTATTGCAGCGGCGTGTTCGAAACGATGCCGCCGTCCCAATAGTGCTCGTTGCCGATTTTCACGCTGGGAAACGCCGGCGGCAGCGCACCGCTCGCCAGAATATGTTCCGGTCCGATCTTTTCGTTCGTATTGTTGAAATAGACAAAATTGCCGGTCGCGACATTCACCGCGCCGACCGAAAAATGAATATCGCTCGAATTCAGCAGCTCGAAATCGACGAGCTTGCACAGCGTCTCGCGCAACGGCGCGGTATCGTAATACGAGGTCGCGGCCTCGGCACCTGGCGCACTGAACAGCGGGCCCGGAAAGCGCGGGTTGAAAAAGCCGGGCTGCCCGAGCACGGCGCTCATCATCGACGACGCAGCGTTGCGCATTTGGCGGAACATGTCGCCGTCCGGCGTAAACGCCCAAACCCTTCGCGCCGTCACGGAGTCCCAAAACGCCGCCAAACGTTCCATGCGCAACTCCGGCGGATTGCCCGCAATCAGCGCCGCGTTGATCGCACCGATCGACACGCCCGAAATCCAGTCCGGTTGAACGTCCGCTTCGTGCAGCGCCTGATAAACACCTGCTTGATAAGCGCCGAGCGCACCGCCGCCTTGCAGCACCAACGCGACACGCCGGCAGCGTGGCGGCCGCCAGCCCGCACCGGAAATGCCAAGCAGATGTTTCGGCGTGACGGCGTCCATAGCGGCGCTCCAATGTGAGTAGCTGCCGATCATGCGTTAGGACGGTGAAGATCAAGTGTGCGCGCGCAATTGCCGGGGCCGCGCGGGGCTTGGCGTTCACCACTTGTTAGTGCATTGAAGGGGCGCGCCGCTGCCACATTCGGCAAAGGCCCAGCTGAAAAAGCGCAGAAGGGGAGAAAATCATGGCGTTGAAAGTGGTCGGCTCCGGCCTTGGCCGCACGGGCACGAAGTCGATGCAAACGGCCCTCAACATGCTGGGGTTCGGGCCGTGCCATCATATGGTCGAGGTCTTCGCCCATCCCGAAAGCGTGCCGCTCTGGATCGAAGCCGGCGCCGGCCGCCCAGAGTGGGACAAAATCTTTGCGGGCTACAACGCAATGGTCGACTACCCGGGCTCGTTCTACTGGCGCCAGCTCGCCGCGCACTATCCCGACGCCAAAGTGCTGCACACCGAACGCGATCCCGACAAATGGTTCGACTCCACGCAAGCCACGATCTTCGCTCCCGGCTCGCCCACCACGATGAGCGAAGGTCCGATGGCGACGTTCTTCGATAGCTTCCTAAACAATATCCGCGGGCACCTGCACGACCGCGCCTACATGACCGCCCACTTCCGCCGCCACAATGAAGAAGTCAAACGCACCATCCCGCCCGAACGCCTGCTCGTCTACGAAGCCGGCCAAGGCTGGGTACCCTTGTGCAAATTCCTCGGCGTCCCCGTCCCCGACGCGCCCTACCCGTCGGAAAACTCGAAAGCCGAATTCGTTGCGCGCGTTGCCGCAATGAAAAAGCCGTGATCACCGCCGCAGTCTGAACGCCGCGCCCTCATACGTACGCACGGCGTTGCCCCGCTCCAGCTGGTGGTTCTGCGCCCACAGTGCCGTCTTGCCGCTCGCAACCTCCTGCTCGCGTTGTTCGCGCAACATCAGCGCAAGCTTCAGCCGCGCGACCTTCTTGTTCGCGTGCTGCGAGCGCTGATCTTGCGAAACGCACGTCAGACCGCTGGGAACATGCGTCGCGCGGACCGCGCTCTCGGTCTTGTTGACGTGCTGACCGCCGGGACCGGAGGCGCGCATCGTTTGATAGACGATATCGCGCTCCAGCAATTCCGGCATGTCCTCGACGTCGGACACACGCGTGACGCCGACAAACCAATTCTTGCGCTTGTGCGTCGGGCGAATAACACTGGTGCCGATCCAACGCACCGTCCCGCAGCGCGCCGCCGCAAACGCCGCCGCTTTGTCCCCCTCGAGGCGCAGCATGACGGACGCGCTGGGACCCGAGAAAGGCTCAACCGCCTCGCACGCGACGCCTTCTTTGACCGCCTCCCGGCAAAAAGCATCGGCAAGCTTGGCGACAACCCACTTGCATTCGTCCGGCCCCTGCCCCGCGGAGATATGGAGAACAACGCCGCTCACGCGCGCCTCGTCTTGTAGGTGATGAGCGGACGCAGCGTGGCGACGACATCGATCAACGCGGCGTCCTGAAGATCGAGGATCACCCGATGAATGTCTTTGTACGCTTGCGGCGCCTCCTCATAGATCAGCT
>JAIOQG010000401.1 GCA_021413465.1 Alphaproteobacteria bacterium
TGCGGCCAGGCCCGAGCCGCAGCTGCGAGATTTCGAAGCCGCGGCCTTCGCCGAGCAGCATGTTGTCCTTCGGTACGCGCACGTTATCGAGCTTCAAATGCATGTGACCGCGCGGGGCGTGATCTTCGCCGAAGACATGCATGGCGCCGAGGATTTTTACGCCGTGCGTGTCCATGGGAATGAGAATTTGCGAGTGCTGGAATTGTTTCGCGGCATCCGGGCTCGACTTGACCATGCAGATCATGATTTTGCAGCGCGGATCGCCGGCGCCGGAGATGTAGTATTTCTCGCCGTTGATGACCCATTCGTCGCCGACGAGTTCGGCGCGGGTTGCGATGTTTTTCGCATCCGACGAGGCGACGTGCGGTTCGGTCATGGCGTAGCACGAGCGGATTTCGCCGTTGAGAAGCGGTTTGAGCCAGCGTTCCTTTTGCGCCGGGGTGCCGACGCGCTCGATCACTTCCATGTTGCCGGTGTCGGGGGCGGAGCAGTTCAGCGATTCCGAGGCGAGCGATTGTTTGCCGAGTTCGACAGCGATGTAGGCGTAGTCGAGGTTTGTGAGGCCGCGGCCGATTTCGGCGTGGGGCAGGAAGAAGTTCCACAGGCCCGAGGCCTTGGCCTTGTTTTTCGCCGTCTCCAACAATTCGAGCTGACCGGGGGCCCAGCTCCAGCGGTCCTTGCGGCCTTCGCCCAGGCGGTGAAATTCGTCCTCGATCGGGGCCACGTTCTCGGCGATGTGTTTCTTCACCGCCTGGTAAAGCGGCAGCACGTTGTCCGACATAGCGAGATTGTTCATGCTTGCGTCGAGATCTTGCGGGCTTTGCGCGAGAGATTGGACCTGGCTCATGGACTGGAAGCTCCTCTTTCGGGGCGGATGAGAATGGCGATGAAGCTGCATGCCTTTATCGGCGGGCAGAGTCCAGCCTGCGGCGGACTCTGGGGGCGGATAAGGGTCCGGCCGGCCGCGACTATGATGCCGGTGCGTCGGCCGGGATGATGTTGTCTTTGTCGTCGCGATCGATCCAGATCGAGTAGGGATCGACGGCGACGAATTTGGGCGGTTTGGCCGTGACGAGGGTGATGGTTTGCGTGCCGGTTTTTACGGGCCTCATTTCATAGGCCAGAACCTGTGCGCGATCGAAGCCCGGTTCGGAAGGGTCGGCCAAGAAGGCGCCGACGGGGACGTTTTCCTGCATGGGGGCGTCGGTCTGTTTGCCTTCGCCGTCGGCGTAGAATTTCTTCGTTTCTATTTCGATCGCGACGTCGAATTTGCCGTCGGCGCGCTTGGCGACCTTCACCGATTTCGCTTTCAGTTCGTAGAGCGTGATTTTTTCGAACAGATCGGCGATCAGTTCCGCATGCGCGGGGCCGGCCTCCGCGCGCAGGATGTTCAGGAAATCCGTCGAGCGGGGGTAAGGAGCGGTGCGGAACTTGAATTGGTCGACCAGTTTCATCAGTGAGCGATTGACGATACCCGCACCCAATTCCGTTTTCAGGCGATAGAGCACCATCGCGCCTTTTCGATAGTGGATGTATTGCTGGTTCTCCACGCGCACAAGCGGTTGTTCTTCCACGGTTTCGCCCAGGCGCCCTTGCAGATAGCGGTCTCGTTCTTGATTGAGGAACTTTCGGACCTGCTCGGGGCCGTACATTTTCTCCATGACGAGCAGGGCGGAATAGCTGGCGAAGGATTCGCTCAGCATGGTCGAGCCCTGGACATCCGCGCCCAAGACCTGATGCGCCCACCATTGATGCGCAATTTCGTGCGCGGTGACATAGGTGACCATGTCGATCTTGGATGGATCCGCGGCGAGCGCATGCGCGTCCTGCAGAAAGCCGATGTCTTCGGAATAAGCGATCGTGTTGGCGAACGACTGGGCAAAGACGGCGATAGCCGGGAACTCGATAATGCGGGCTTGGCGAAACTGGTAGGGTCCGAATTCGCGCGCATAGAGATCGAGCGACGTCTTCATCACCGACAACATCAGGTCGACGTTGAAGGCGTGTTCTGGGTGGTAATAGACAGCAAGATCGATGCCGTTCCATTTCTGCTGCTTGATCGCGTAGCGGGCGGATTGAATCGAATAGAAGTTCTGAATCGGCGAGTCCGACTTGAAATGAACGGTGCGCCGCCCGTTCTTAGTCTCGTCGGAGACGACATAGCCGGGCGCGATGGGGGTTTGACCCTCGATCGTCGAGACGGTGATGTCGGAGGCGACCCAGTCGGAGTCGGGGCGAAGATAGCTGTTGGCGCCCGCGGTCTTGTCTTCGAGCTTGGGCATTCTGAGTTCGGCGGGCAGGCCCTGCCGTCTACGCGCAGTCGGGTCTTGCAGGAAGTTGTTGCGATGCGTCCCGATGACCGGCGCAAGGGCAAGATTGTTCAAGAACGTGCCATTTTCCAAGATCGCCGTCTGGTTGCCGGAATTCTTGAAGCCTTGTTGTTGGAGCACCGTCTTGAAGCGGATGTGGCGGCGCTCGCCTGCCGCCATCGGTTGGTCGAATTTGTAGATGCGGTAGTTAAAGTCTTCGAGGGTTTTGTCGAGGCGAGCGCCGTCGATCTCCAACGATTGGATCGTCAGATCTTCGGGCAGGTTGATGTGAACTTCCGTCAGCGGCGCCGCGGTGCGGTTTTCGATCAAGTAGTCGCCGGCGGTGGCGGCGCGCGCGTCGGCAGGATAGAGAGCGACGTTCAGCGCTACGCCGATAATTCTGGGTTGCGGCTGATGTTCGAATTTCAACAACGCGCGCTCGGCGTCGGCCTGGAGTTTTTCGATCTGATCGGTGGTGCGATACGCGTTCAGGATGTTCGTGTTGTAGAAGATCCAGGTGCCGGACGTGAGCGCTATGGCGAGCGCAAAGGCGAGCGCGGAACCGGCGGGGCCTCTGAGACGGCGATAGAGTTTGGCGAGGCGCGGCCGATAGCGCGCCTCGGTGCCGCGCGGCCAGATGGCGAAGCTGATCAAGATCAGGATGAGGGCGATGGCGCTCCAGTAAAGTTCGAACCAAGTGCGGCCGATCCAGAAGTAACTCTGCCCGCTCATGTCCGACAGCGGTACGCCGCCGCTGGCGCCGTAGAGATAAAGCTTGTGCTCGTACCCCAGATTTGAAATCACGTTTCGCGCGACGATATAGAGGCCCATCAGACCCCAACCGACGAATTTGTGGGGCGCAATGGCCTGTAGAAACACGGCCATGACCGCCAGATGTAGAAAGCCGATGAAGGTGGGAAGCGCGTACCAGACGACGTATTTCCCGAACTCGAAATTCGAATAGCCCTTGAACATCTGGACGCCGATGGCGACGGCGATTGAGACCAGCAGTGTCAGGGCCAAAACAAAAGCGATGGCGAGGATTTTCGGCGCGACGAACACCCAGTCCGGGGTTGGGGTGGCGCCAAACAGTTCGTGCGATTTTCGCTCGCGCTCGCGCCAGACGAGTTCGCCCGCGTAATAGGCTGCGATGAGAACGGGGGCGATTGCAAACGCGGCGCCCACATTCTCGATCATCAACCGCGTGACCGGCAGCAAGGTCCAGTCGTCGAGCGAGGTGCCGACCCACACGGCCGAAATGGCATTGGCAACGCCCAGCAGCAGTAGAATGAAAAAGGCCGGGCTCTTGACGACTTGCGCCATCTCGAAGCGGGTCCACTTCCAGGTTTGGGCGCGCAGCGCCGCAGCGTCGAAGCGCGGCTGAACATTGACGGGGACGTAGGCGCCGATGGGGGCGGCGTCTTCCGTCTTTTTGGAGGAGCGGCGCTGGCTGCGTTCGGTAAAGCGGTAAAAGCTGTAGGCGAGCGCCAAAAAGACGAAGGCGACGGCGAGCCAGATCAAGCGGTTTTCCACGACCAGGCCGTCGAGCGGCGGGAACATCGTGTTGCGGTCGGAGGCGGTCCAGTATTTCGTCGCCAAGGTGACGGGGCCAAAGCCGAACGGATCGAGCAGTGCCGCGAGCTGTTCGTTCTTCAGGTCGGATAGCCACTGGCCGGAAATAGCGTAGAGCACGAACAGCACGATGACCCCAAGATAGGTCAACGTCATCGAGCGCACGATGGCGGCGACGGCAAACAGCAATGCGGAAACGACGAACAGCGTCGGCAGTGCATAGACGGCGTAGGCCAGCGCGTAGTGTTGCAGCACGATGGGGCCGAGGCGCTCCTGATCGATCCAGGGCATGTGGATGCCCGCGAATAGACCGAGCGGCACGGAGGCAAAAGCGAGGGCGCTGGCCAGGAACGCGCCCGTGAAGCGTCCGAACAGATAATCGAACTTGGTGACGCGGGTGGAGCGGATGATGGGGCCGTAGCCGGTGTCGTCGTCGCGCACGACGACGTTGGCGACGAAAGCGGCGATCAAAAACAGCGAAAAGATGCTCATCACCAACAGGGTAATGACGATGGCGAAGGGGGCGTTGATGTTCGTGTTGCCGGGGGCGCCGATCTGGATGCGCGAGCTTGCCACCGAACCGAAAGCCAAGAGGAAGAAGACGAAGGCCGAGACCCAGAACACGGGCGATTTCAGCTGATAGAAAAACTCGAAGCGCGCGATATTGGTGAACATGTCGGCTTCCCCGCGCTCAGTTCGTTTGGGCGCTGGTGAGGGCCGCGAAGTAGACGTCTTCGAGATCCGGCGTCACCGCTTCGAAACCCACCCCCGGATTGGCGTCGGACAGAACGTGGATCAGCGTGCGGCCGCCGACGAGGCGCGAGAGGATGACGTTGTGCGCGGCCTTGGCGGCTTCGAGTTCGGTCTTGGCGATAAAGCTGCGCCAGACTTTGCCCTTGAGTTCGGCGGTGAGCGCGGAAGGGATGCCTTGGCGGACGATACGGCCTTTCGAAATGATCGCCATGTCGGAACACAATTGCGCCACGTCGTCGACGATATGGGTCGACAGGATGACGACGACGGTTTGGCTGACGTCGGCGAGGAGATTGAGAAAGCGATTGCGCTCCTCAGGGTCGAGACCGGCAGTGGGTTCGTCGACGATGAGGAGTTGCGGCTTGCCGATCAGGGCCTGGGCGATGCCGTAGCGTTGGCGCATGCCGCCGGAAAAACCCGCGATGGATTTATTGCGGACCGCCCACAGGTTCGTTTGGCGCAGCAGGGTTTCGACCGTCTGGCGGCGCTGTTTCGAATCGGCAATGCCTTTCAACACCGCCATGTGATCGAGCATCGCGTAGGCCGAGACGCGAGGGTAAACGCCGAAATCTTGCGGCAGATAGCCGAGCACCTGGCGCAGGCGGTCGGGGTCTTTGATGACGTCGATGTCGCCGAAGCGGATAGTGCCGTTCGACGGCGCCTGGAGGGTCGCGATGGTGCGCATCAGCGTCGATTTTCCGGCGCCGTTGGGTCCCAATAGGCCGAAGAGGCCGGGTTTGATCTCGATGCTGACGTTGTTCAGCGCGGTGACGCCGCCACGATAGATTTGCGTGACGCCTTCGACGACGAGCATAGTTTCCCCACCCAGTTCCCGACGGCACTTATAGCGGCTAGATTTCCGGCCCGACATCACCAAGGCGTGAATTTGCTTCTTTACCAAAAGCCGTGGTGAGGGGCGTGTCCGCTTTTCCAAGGTTGTTGCTCAAATGTGCGGACGCTTCACGCAGTATTATTCCTATGCCGAGCTGCATGCGTATTGGAGCTTTTGGTCCGATGCGATTTCGACGCCGCCGACCAATTTGCAGCCGCGCTGGCATTTGCGCCCGACGGAGCAAGTGTGGGTGGTGACGCATGGCGAGAAGGGTTTTGCGCTCGAACACATGCGTTGGGGGTTGGCGCCGTTTTGGTGGAAGCTGCCGCTGAAGAAACTGCCCGCGACGTTCAATGCGCGCGCCGAGACGGTGGCCGAGAAGCCGACGTTTCGCGAGGCGTTCAAGCGGCGGCGCTGTGTTATTCCGGCGTCGGGCTATTACGAGTGGCAGGACACGCCCAGCGGCAAGCAGCCGTGGTACTTCACCCCGCGCGAAGGCGCGATCATGCTGATCGCCGGCTTGTGGGAGACGTGGAAAGATCCCGAGCCGCCGCACGAGACCGTGCGCTCGACGACAATGGTGATCACCGAACCGAACAAATTCGTCGCGCAGTATCACGACCGCATGCCGGTGCTGCTGACGCGCGAGACGACTATGGATTGGCTGAGCGGCGCGAAGGGGCACGAGCTGCTTAAGCCCGCGCCGGAAGATGCGCTGCAAGCGTGGCCGGTGGCGCGGGCGGTGAATTCCTCGAAGGCCGAGGATGGGCCGGGGTTGATTAAGCCGATTGCTCTGTGAGTAGGAGGTACTGCGCGCTTGCGACATTTCGCGGACTGCGCCTTTAATTCGCCACTTGTTTCTTGTGACCTCACCCGATTGCGGTATGGCGGTTTGGGGTGTGGTGCCTCAGTCTGGCGCCGGTCGGTCACTTTGGGAGTTTTCATCCGTGCGCCTTTTGGCTGTCGCGTTGTTCTTAACTGTCACCGCAACCGCTTCGGCCGCGCCGAAGGGGGCGTGCGCCATCGAGCAGGCGGTCTACAGGCTGAAGGGCTTCGAGGCGTCCGCAACGCTTCGGTTCGTCGACGACCCCAAGTTGGCGCGACAAAGTCATCTGTCGGCGGTGCTGAAGTCGAACGTCACGGGGCGGACGTACAAATTCCGCTTCGCAGCGTCGAACGGCTATTCGACGCAATATCTGTTGCCGGTCCACGACGGGGACAAAGACGAGACGACCGATGATGGGCACGCCTTCTACATGTTCGACGCCGCTCTGCGCGCAACCGAACTGCCTAACCCAGGCGGGGCGGCGCCGCGCTATTTGTTCGTGCCGACGTTGGGCCCGGTGCTGTGGTACAGCGAACTGGCGCAAGGCCAGACGAAGCGCGAAGCAATCGAAACGCAGATGTGGCAGGTGGAGCCTTGCGCGCGTTGAAGTCGCGCTAGGTGACCTGGTTCAAGGTCGCGTTTGATCTGCGTCAGTTTCCCGCGCACTGCGTCTGCTATTTCACTTTCGCTCGCACATGCGCGGGCGGTGGAGGGTTGAATGCTGCGGAGATCGCTGTTGCTGGGGCTTGCCGGGCTGGGTGCGTTGGCGGCGGGCGGTGTCACGTGGCGTTCGTTCTCGGTTGAGATCGCAGAAGCGCGGGCGAACACGCGCGGCAGAAGCACCGTCTTTGAGAGCCGCTTCGGTGCGATGGAATTCGCCGAAGCGGGAACCGGCGCGCCGGTGCTGATGGTTCATGGAACCGGCGGCGGTTTCGACCAAGGGCTCGACATGTCGCGACCGCTGAGTGCGGCAGGATTTCGGGTGATTGCGCCCTCCAGGTTCGGTTACCTGCGCTCCGCCTTTCCCGCCGATCCGTCATCGGAGAACCAAGCCGACGCCTTTGTCGACCTTCTGGATCACTTGGGGATTGCACGCGCGCCGGTGATCGGCGGATCGGCGGGCGCGCTCTCGGCGCTGCAGTTTGCGATCCGGCATCCGGAGCGTTGCAGCGGACTTGTCGCGCTGGTGCCTGCAGCGTACGCGCCGGGCCGGCCGCCGGTGGAGCCACCAAGCGCGCTGGCGCAGGCCATCATCGAGTACGCTTTGAAGTCCGATTTTCTTTTCTGGTCCGGGATCACGCTGAACGAGGACGCAATGATCGGGGCGCTGCTTGCGACCGATCCTAATTTGGTGCGGCGCGCGAGCGAAGACGAACGGGCGCGCGTGCGTTCGATCTTGCGCAATATTCTGCCGGTCAGCGAGCGTGCGCTTGGACTTTCGAACGACGCGAAACTTGCCTATACGCCGGCACCGATGCCGCTGGAGCGCATCCGCGTGCCGACGCTTGCGGTGTCGCTTGAAGACGACCGCTTCCAGACCATGGCGGCGGCGCGCCATATCGCCGACAGCGTTCCCGGTGCGCGGCTCGTGGCTTTTCCCAGCGGCGGGCACATTTGGGTCGGCCGCGAGCGCGAGGTTTTTGACGAAGTGGGGGCGTTTCTGTCGAGCCTATAGCGTCCCCGAAGTATGCGACCGAGTGGCTTCGCGCCCGTCTGTGTCTTCAACACTTGGTGATTTCCGCCACCGGCCACGGATTGCGCTGGAAAGTGGCCGCTCGGTTCTGTCCAATGCGGCGTGCAGCGCTGAAGTGGCTAGGGGTGGGGCGATGGTGTCAATGCGGGTTTGGGTGGCGGTCGTGGCCGCCGCGGTGTTCAGCGTGTTCTCGGCGCCGGTGACGGCGCCGTTCGCAGGCGAGAGTGCCGCCGTCTCGGTTCCCGGGTTGACCTATACGACACGGACGCTGAAGAACGGGCTCAAAGTCTATTTGATGCAAGATCGCACGTCGCCCAATGTGACGGTGCAAGTTTGGTACGACGTCGGTTCCAAACACGATCCGGAAGGGCGCTCCGGCTTTGCGCATTTGTTCGAGCACATCTTGTCGCGCAAGACGCGCAACATGCCGCTCAACATGGTCAACCAGTTGACGGAAGATGTGGGCGGCGTGCGCAACGCCTCGACCGGCGACGATCGGACGAACTATTTCGAGATCGTGCCCGCGGCCTATCTCGAGACGATGTTGTGGACGCATGCCGAACGCATGGCGCGCCCCGTGGTCGACACCCAGGTCTTCGAGACCGAGCGCGGCGTGGTGAAGGAAGAATTGCGCCAGCGTTATCTGGCACCGACCTATGGGCGGCTGTTCGGCTTCGTCATCACCGAGAACTGTTACGACACGCTGCCGAACCGGCGGCCGGGGATCGGCAATATCGCCGAACTCGATGCCGCGTCGCTTGAAGACGCGCGCGGTTTTCACGAGGCTTTCTATGGACCCGATACGGCGACGTTGATCGTCTCGGGGAATTTCGACCAGGCGTTGCTCGACAAGTGGATCGACAAGTATTTCGCGCCGATCCCCAAGCGCCGGCATCCGGCGTCTCTGGCCATCGACGGCAAGCAACCAGCGCGGACTGCGGCGCGGGCGGTGACGGCTTATGCGCCGAACGTGCCGTTGCCGGCCGTCGCGTCGGTGTGGACGTTGCCGGGCGTTTCGCATCCCGATGCGCCGGCGCTCAGCGTGATCGACGCCATCCTGGCGCGCGGGGACTCTTCGCGGCTGCAGAATTCTCTGGTGAACGGAACTGAGATCGCGTCGGAAGTCTTTTCGAATTTCGAGCTGCAGGAAGATGGCGGCTGCCTTGCGCCCGGCGCCATCGTTGCAAGCGGCAAAACCGTCGAAGCGGCCGAAACAGGGTTGAAGGCCGAGCTGTCGCGGCTGCGCGAACAGCCGGTGACGGCGGCCGAGCTGGCGGAGGCCAAGAACGAGTTGCTGGCCGAGGATTTGCGGCAGCGCGAGACGTTTGCCGGGCGCGCCTTCCTGCTGGGCGAGGCTTTGGTGCAGACCGGCGATCCGGCGTGGCCGGACAAAATGCTTGCCGCCATCCAAGCCGTGACGGTCGAAGACGTTCAGCGCGTGGCACGGACCTATTTGACGGACGCGACGCGCGTCGATGTGCGTTATGTCGACGAGGGCTTGCGTCCGGCGGGTGAAGCCGACAACTGGCGCAATAGTGTCCCCATGCCGAAGTTCGCGCCGCTGCCGGCGGCGAAGGGTACGGCCAACGAGCTCGCGCCGGAAGGACAGCGCGAGGCGCCGCCGGGGCCGGGCATCAGCGTTCCCGTTACGCCGCCCAATATCGCCGAACAGGTATTGCCGAACGGTTTGAAGGTGATTTCGGCGAAGACCGGCGATGTGCCGCTGGCGGCGGTGACGTTGGTGATCGGTGGCGGGAGTGCGACCGATCCGGCGAACAAGTCAGGTCTGGCTGCCATGACGGCGCTCGTCATGACGAAGGGGACGACAACGCGCAGCGCCGAACAGATTGCGGCGGCGATGGAGTCGCTCGGTGCGGAAATCGGCGTGCAAACGGGACCGGACAGCGCGGCCCTCAGCATTGTGGCGCCGAGCGCCAATATCGATCAGGCGGTTGCGATCTTCGCCGACGTTGTGCGCAACCCTACATTCCCGGAAACCGAATTCGCGCGCGAGCGCAAAAATGCGGTCGACAACTGGTCGGTGACACTGAAGAACCCCGGTGCGGTCGCGGGACTTGCCGCGCAGCGCGCGATGTACGGCGCTGCGCCTTATGGTGCGGCGAACAACGGCACGGGTGTGTCGCTCTTGCGGTTGAAGCGTACGGATCTTGCCGACGATCACAAGCGGTGGTGGCGTCCGGAAAATGCGACGCTGGTCGTCACTGGTGCCGTGGACACGGCGCAGTCCAACGCTTTGGCCGTGCGCGTGTTTGGCGACTGGGCCGTCAAAGGGACGACCCCGGCATTGCCGAAATCCCGCGCTGGCGCGGGCGCGGCGCCACGCACCATCGTGATCGATTTGCCCGGTGCAGGTCAGGCGGCGGTGTCGGCGACGGTGCGGGCGCTCAAACGTTCGGACCCTGATTTTTACGCTCTGGCGGCGGCGAATGCCGTGTTGGGCGCGGGAAGCAACGGGCGGCTGTTTCAAGAAGTGCGCGTGAAGCGGGCGTTGAGCTATGGCTCGTATAGTACGCTTGCTTCGCGCTTGGACGTCGCGGTCATTTCGGCCAGTGCGCAAACGAAGAACGAGTCAGCGGCCGACGTTGCCAAGGTAATCCTGGCCGAGCTTGAGCGTTTGAAAAGCGAACCGTTGAGCGAGACGGCCATCGAGAAGCGTAAGACATTCTTGACCGGCGGTTTCAATCGTCAAGTGCAAACGGCGGGCGGTTTGGGCGGAACGATCGCGGGGCTTGTGCAGCAAGGCATGCCGGCGCGCGAGGTCGTCGACTATCCGGGCAAGCTCGCCGCCGTGACTGCGGCTGCGGCAACCGGCATTGCGCAGCGCATTGCCGGTTCCGATCAGGCGACATTGGTGGTGGTGGGCGATGCGTCGAAGTTCCTCGAGGCGATGAAGGCCTTGCGCCCGAACATCGAGGTGATCAAGAGCGACGAGCTCGACCTGGAAAGCCCGACGCTGCGCAAGCGCCGTTAGCGCGGTTTTACGAAGCGAAGTATCATGCGATCGCTTTCGCCGACCGCGTCGTAGGGCGCGCGGTCGAATGCGGGATCCGCAGGCTGACCCTGCGGCGCGGTTCTTTTGACCGGCGCTAGGGTCCACACGCCGAAGGGATGATCGCGGTCGTCCTTCGGGTTGGCATAAAGATCCGAGCGTGCATCGAGCTTGAAGCCTGCGCGTTCGGCTGCAGCGATTACGAACGCCTCGGTCACGTAGCCGGTGGGCGCTTTCGGGTCTTGCACGGTTTCGGGGGCGTTGCGGTGTTCTTCGATGGCAAGCATGCCGCCCGGCTTCAACACGGCGAAGCTGTGAGCCATAACGCGGTCGAGAATTCCGCCTGCCATCCAATTGTGGATGTTGCGCCCGTTCAGAACGAAATCGACCGAGTTCGGTTCGCCAAGAGTGCTCGACTTCGCACCGAAATTGACGAGTTGTATTTGTCCATAAATCGCTTGATCGGAAAAGCGTTGCGCGAACTGAGCGCGCGCGTCGCGCGCGGCTTGCGAGAGTTCGGGATTGTTCAAATCGGCGGCGGTGGCGATGTAGCGGCCCTTGGTTAGGCGCGCATAAGGTGCCAAGATTTCCGTCCACCAGCCACCGCCCGGCGACAGTTCAAGGATGGTCATTCCCGGCTTCAGGCCCCAGAACGTCAGCGCTTGCGCGGGTTTGCGCCAGGTGTCGCGCTCGACATTTGCGGGTGTGCGCCAGGCGCCGGCCACGGTGGCTTGCAGCGCCGTATCCGATATGGCGGCCGATTCATCGGCGCGCGCGCCGGTCATGGCGAACCCTGCGGCCGCGACGATCAGAGCCGCAATGGCGGCAAAACGTGAAATCCTCATACCCCTGCTCCCCAGCGTTTGTGCGGAGCAGACTTAGGTGCTCCCGGGCGGCAAGACAATGAGGGCTAACCATCCGAAAATCATGATGACGCCGCCAAGGGTAACGACGTCGTCGAGCGGATGGCGCGGCCAGTGCAGACGATGATGCAAATCATAGCCGTCCATGCCGTGGTGCCGGCGGCGATAAAAATCCAAGCATGTCGCGCACCGGGTGAAGCGTGAGGAACAAGATCGCAGAACCGATCAATCCGGGCAGTCCGCCTGCAATCCATGCCCAATGCATAGCGTGCCCCGTTGTCGTTACATTATGCGAATGGCGTTTCTTTCAAGCCGCGCCCAACATTAGCGATTGATCTGCCACTCCACGTTTAGTTTCCCATTGGGGATGGTTTTGCTGGCGTTGCCGGCTTGCGGCGGGCCTTTGAAGGGGCCCCAAGGGTTTGGAAACTCGCCGGACAGCAGGTTCACGCCCACTTTGTCGGCCTTCGATCCGGCGGCATAACCGGTGCGATCCGTCTTGCGGTCGAGGAGGACGGGTTCGGGATGGGTGAAGGTGTAGGTGGTCGTGTTCTTGGCGAGATCGGTTTCGATGTAAACGCCGAGCCAGCCGTCCTCGCCGCCTTCGGGAATTTGCACCAGGCCCTTGACCGTCACGTTCGCTTTGTAAGCGCCGCCGCCGCCTTCGCCGCCCGGGTCGTTGGTTTGAGACGCGTCATCGGCCGAGAACGAGCCGCTGCAGGATTGGGGATGCCACACTTGAAACGTGCTTGCCGGTGCGCCGGCCGCGATGTTCTGAATTTTTTGGATCACGCGCATCATGCAGGCTTGGTCGCCCTTGCATTTGGCGGCTTCCGCTTTGAGGTCTTTGTCGGTTTGGCCGGACGTATTCATCGCCTTGTCTTGTTCTTTCGTCGGCCCTTGCAGCCCGTAAGGCTGAGGAATGCCGGCCTGCATGCGGCAACTGCCCTTCAGTACGTGACTGATCGTGCCTTGCGTGACGTCGCTGCGGCTCGACGCCTTTACCGTGGCGACGAACTGAACCACGATCTGCGTGCCCTCGGGCGCGGCGGTTCCGGCCCGGGCCAGGCTTGGTAGGGTTGCGGCCAGCAGGGCTGCGAAAATCACGCGAGCGCTCGACTTCATCTTGTTTCCCCTTCTTGCAGGCAGGATCAGCATTGCGCAGAATTCGTGCGGCGAAAAGGGGCGCTGGGGTGAAATCCGGCACCAGTGTGCCATCCGCACAAAGCGGCGTTCAGTCTTCGAAACCGACAAACACCGCGGCTTCGTCCACGGACTTGCGGCGCGACACAACTGCGTTGGCGGGGAAGGTGTCGTCGGGGAAGCCCATGGCGACGCAGATCATGATGACCTGGTCGTCGGGGATGCCGGCGTGTTCGCGCACCACGGGCGATTGCATGATGCCTTGGCTGTTGATGACGCAGCCGAGACCCCGCGACCAGGCGGCGTTCACCAGTGCGTTCGTGACGGCGCCGCAATCGAACGGCGCGATGTCGCCGCCGTGGATCGAGCGGTCGTAGGTGACGACGACGGAGACCGGCGCGTCGAACTGACGGAAGCCGCGCAGCACCCAATCCTTGCGCGCGGCCTGGTCGTGCCGCTCGATGCCCATGGCGCCGAACAGCTGCTTGGCGATCTCGATTTGCCTCTCGCGATGCGCGCCTTCATAGCCGCCGTGACCGCGGAATTCGCGCGAGTCCGGCACGCCCGCCAAATTGCGCTCGGTGTTGCCTTGGCGGATGCGGTTCAAGGGCTCGCCCGCGACGATGTGAAAATTCCAGGGTTGCGTGTTCAGCGACGACGGTGCGCGCATCGCGATCTCGATCACCTCGCGGATCAACGCTTTGGGCACGGGCACTTGCTTGAAGCCGCGAATGCTGCGGCGGCCGAGGACGACTTCATCGTAGTGCATTGTGCCGTCTCTCACTCCGTGCCGTGCGCGCGATGGCGCCGCTATTAGGTGTAGCGCTTGGTTGTTTTCTGATCGATTTCGTTCGGCGCGACTTTGCTTGCGCCGGCATAGCCGGTGAGGCTGTCGGCGACGAAGGGGTTGGTCTTGCGTTCTTGGCCGAAGGTCGACGTGGGACCGTGACCGGGGACGAAGGTGATGTCGTCGCCCAGGGGCCAGAGTTTCGTCGTGATCGAGTCGATTAATTGCTGGTGGTTGCCGCGCGGAAAATCGGTGCGGCCGATCGAGCCCGCGAACAGGACGTCGCCGACGAAGGCAATGCGCGCCGCCTTGTTGTGGATGACGACGTGGCCCGGCGTGTGGCCCGGCGTGTGCGCGACGTCGAACGTGACGCCTTCGAGTTCCAGTTGGTCGCCGTCTTCGAGATAGCGGTCAGGCGTGACGTTGCGGCCGCCGGTGATGCCATAGCGGCGGGCGCTGTCTTCGATTTGGTCGAGCCAGAATTGGTCGTCGCGGTGCGGTCCTTCGACGGCAACGCCGGTGCGGTCGCGCAGTTCGGCTGCGGCGCCGGCATGGTCGAGGTGACCGTGGGTGAGCCAGATACGCTTCAACGTCAGGCCGAAATGGGCAAGCGCGCCGAGCAGCTTGTCGATGTCGCCGCCCGGATCGACGAAGGCGGCGTGTTTCGTGGCCGTGTCCCAGAGGAGCGAGCAATTTTGCTGCAGCGGCGTGACGGGCACGAGGCGCACTTGCAGTTTGGGGACGGGCGAGGCTTCGTTCATGGAAATTCGATGTCAGCTTTTGTTGCGCCATGCAAGGTGGGCCGTCACAATCGTGTCTTGGGTCTGTCGTCCCCTGGCTTAAAGCGAGGCAATAGCAATGATCTTGTATGAAGGCACGGCGGTGTTGGTTACCGGCGCGGCGTCGGGCATTGGCAAGGCGCTGGCGCAGGCTTTGGCGGCACGCGGGGCGCGGGTGATTTTGGCGGATGTCGATGCGGTGGGAGTGCGGGCTGCAGCGGCAGAGTTGGGCGCGCAGGGCCATGCGCTTGTTTGCGATCTGGCCGATGCGGCGGCGGCGGGGCGCTTGATCGAGGAGGCGCTGGCGGTTCACGGAAGGTTGGATTTGGTGTGCTCGAATGCCGGTGTCGGGCACAATCGGCGACTGATGAAACAGGCGCTGGACGACAGTGTCGAGCGCTTGTTCGCCGTCAATCTGTTTGCCGGATTGCGGCTGGCGCAGGCTTATGTGCGCGTGCTTGAGAGTTCGGGCGCGCGCGGACGGTTGATGTTCACCGGATCGGAAAACTCGCTCAGCGTGCCGGCGGCGGTGAAGGGGGCGGGGCTCGGGCTTTATGCGGCGACGAAGCATGGGCTTTTGATCATGGCGGAGTGGTTGCGCGACGAATTGGCGGCGGCGCCGCTCGATCTGCATGTTTTGCTGCCAGGCGCGGTTTACACACCGCTTGTGGCGCGCGCACTGCCCGATCCGGCGAAGGCGCCGCCGTCTCTTGGGCTCATCTCGTCGGAGCGTTGCGCGGAACTCGCGCTGCGCGGGATGGATCGCGGGTTGTTCTATATTCCGACACACGCGCATCTCGCCGACGATATGCGGGCGCGGAGCGAGGGCATTGTTGCGGCGCTGAAGGCGCTTGAGCTTTCGCGTTAGGGCGCCGGGTGCTTGTCACAAGCGTCGATGCTCGTGCGTCATGTGATGTAGACGGCCTGGCCCACGGCGGGCAGGACGGCGTTGTCACGGCAGCGAGGGCGCACTCATGCAAGCACGGTTCAATCCCTATTCTGCAGCGTCCGAGGGGCTCGCGGGGCTGCTCGGCGTCGAGACCTATCTCAAGAGTTGCGGTCTTGAGGCTTCGCTGTTGCATCTCGTGAAAACGCGGGTGTCGCAGATCAACGGTTGCGCGTTTTGTCTGCACATGCACACGCGCGAGGCGCGGGCGGATGGCGAGCGCGAGGCACGGCTTTATCTTCTAAACGCGTGGCGGGAGTCGGCGATGTTTTCGGCGCGCGAGAGGGCGGCGCTGGCGTGGGCGGAGGCTTTGACGACGGTTGCCACGGCGCATGCGGGGGATGACGTGTATGAGGCGGTGAGGGCGTGCTTTTCCGAGAAGGAACTCTCCGACCTCACCATTGCGATCGCGATGATCAACGGTTGGAACCGGATCGCGATCGGGGCACGCTCAGTGCATCCGGGGGAGCGGGAGGGGAATGGCTAAGGCTACCCTTAAGGCGCGCTCGCGTATCTGATGTGCGCGAGCGTTCTGGGCCCCCAGAGAAATGTCACTGCCGCCGCAACGGTGCCGAGCACGATGGCGGCGTAGAACGGATCGTAGTGGGAGCCGTAGTTCGGGAAGAGGAATTCGCTGACGTTGCTCATGGCGTGGAAGACGATGGCCGCGAAGACGCTGCGGCCGGCGTTGACGTAGATCCACACGATGAG
>JAIOQG010000400.1 GCA_021413465.1 Alphaproteobacteria bacterium
CGGGTAAGTGCGAAGCGCAGCCTGCGCTCGGTGTGGTCCATGAGCGCCGCGGTAAGCGGAAAACCCGAACCCTTGATGTCAATGCGCATACTTGTTTTCCTTGTTGGTCGATGCACGATGACGCACTCTAGAGACGGCAGAACATGTTGTAAAATCGATTTATATATACAAAACACTCGAATAAACCGATATATTTATTCGGCCGAATTTGAGTTCTTTCGTGAAGTTTGAAGATGTCTCGAGGCGTGGGGTGTCGCACGCGGACAGACGCGTCAGCGGTAACGGGCGAACTGCGGGCCGATCGAGTTACCGGCCGCGACTCAATCAGCGCGAACAGCCGGCTATGGGCGAGAGACCGTCCGGGTGCGCCAAACCGGAAAACGCGACGATTCCGCGAAACTCATCGCGCCGAGGTGGCGCGGCGCATGCCGATACCGCGGCCACAGCATCGCGTGGCGATAATGCGGCGAAAATATTCGCATGGCCGTGAGGTACCGCGCACTATGGCCGCTCACGCTCCCGGCTTTGGACGCCAGAGCAGGCTCGCGGCGATCGATATCGCAAGAATCGTGAAAACGGTGCCGAGCATCCACGGAATGGGGATTTTGTAAAAATCCATGATCAGCATCTTCACGCCGATGAACGTGACGATCAGCGCCAGACCGTAATTGAGCAGATGAAAGCGCTCGGCCATGTCGGCGAGCAGGAAATACATCGCCCGCAGACCGAGAATCGCGAAGATGTTCGATGTGAAGACGACGAACGGGTCAGTCGTGACGGCAAAGATCGCCGGAATGCTGTCGACGGCGAAAATCAGGTCTGTGACCTCGACGAGCACCAGCACGAGAAACAGCGGTGTCGCGTAGCGCAGCCCGTCCTTCATGATGAAGAAGCGCTCACCGTGGTAGGCCTCGGTGACACGCACGTGACCGCGAATCCAGCGAATCACCGGATTCTTGGCAAGATCCGGCTTCTGGTCACCGAACAGAAGCATCTTTACTCCGGTGGCAAGGAGGAACACGCCAAAGACGTAGAACATCCAGTCGAACTTCTCGATCAGCAATACGCCGACATAGATGAGCACCGCCCGCATCACGATTGCGCCGATCACGCCGTAGAGAAGCACTCGTTTCTGGAACTCTGATGGAACAGCGAAGTAAGTGAAGAGCGTTACCCAGATGAATACGTTTTCAGTGGCGAGTGCCTTTTCGATAAGGTAGCCGGTGACGTACTGGATGGTCTTCGCGTTGGCAACTTCGCGGCCGTGGACGCCATCGACGAACCACCAATACCAGCCGGCAAACGCCATTGCCGCGACGAACCACACGACAGCCCAGGCAAGCGCCTCACCGACGGGCACTTTGTGCTGTCCCTTCGCCTTGAGAAGTACGAAATCGAGCACCAGAAATACGACGACGAGCAGGCTGAAGCCGAGGTAAAGGATCGGCGAGCCGGTATGTGCGACTTCTGTCATCAATGGTTCCTCACAAGGCCGTAGGCTGTACGTGGGTCAAAAAGGGTGCCGGGCGCGCGTTGCTGCTTTTTCATATTGAATCCGCCTGTCAAATGCCAGCTGGCGTGCGCCGCGCTGCCATTTTCCAGAGCACGCCGATGCGCCAGGCCAGTTGTACGCCGAAGTAGGTGAGGGCCGCGCCCGCAATGGCGAGGAGTGCAAGGCCGACAAGCAGCGGCTCACCCATGGCACCGATCTTCTCGATCCAGCCAATGTTCTCCGTGAGATCAGGCAGCGCCGTCGGTTCGCCGAGCACGGCTAAGCCAGCGTGGTAGGCCGCCAGGAGAATGGCTGGTGTGGTCAGCGGGTTCGAGATGAACGTCGCTAGCACCGCAGCTGGCAGATTGGCCCGCAGTCCTATCGCCACGACACCGGCC
>JAIOQG010000365.1 GCA_021413465.1 Alphaproteobacteria bacterium
CAATAGGAGCCCTCGCACAAACCCCTCATCCGTCTCGCCGCGCTCAAATCTTCACCCCTCGCCCTTCTACTTCGGAAGGGAGAGGGGTGAAGCCGTCAGCTCCAAAATACACGCCCCAATCGGTTTTCCCCAAGCGCTCCACAATGGCATCATTTCCAAGACGCACTGATTCGCTTGCCCCCTCTCGCGCGCAAAAACGCGGCGTAAATTCGGAAGAGTCAGCAGCGCCAACGGCTTGGACCTCGCACCGGAGTCCGAGGCCGCACCGGGAGCAAAAAAGCTACCCACAGGCGACGGTGTTGTGGTCTCGCAACGAGGCAGGCAAAGCGCCTTTCGCTCCCCGTTGCATCCCCGCCCTTTCCACAGATCCGCACACAAAATATGGTAGTTCCTAACGCCGATTAACACAAAATCTATTGCCGCGATCAAAATCTAGGTACTACATAACGGTCCCTGCTCGCCACCGACTTTCGGGCGTTCCGGGACCGCTCTCTCAGGTCCCCGGCACCAGTCCCAATCCCTCGGCGACGACTAGGAATT
The DNA here is from genome assembly GCA_021413465.1 of Alphaproteobacteria bacterium. GTDB lineage: Bacteria > Pseudomonadota > Alphaproteobacteria > Micropepsales > Micropepsaceae > SZUA-430. Next base: position 541 of record JAIOQG010000365.1, read on the forward strand.
TTGTTGGTCAGAACTATCGAAGAGGGGCTTAAGGGCATGCGCATCGACCGCGTCTTCACCGTTGAAGGTCAATCGGCTTACGAGACAATTGCGTTCCGCAACGTTTCGAGCGAGATCCGAAATCCCGACGGCTCCGTCGTCTTCAAGCAAGACAACATCGAGGTGCCGGAGAAGTGGTCGCAAGTCGCCTCCGACGTCTTGGCGCAAAAGTATTTCCGCAAGGCCGGCGTCGCCGCCGCGTTGAAGCCCGTCGCGGAAGCCAACGTTCCGGAATTCCTCTGGCGCAAAGCCCCCGACGAAGCCGCGCTCGCCAAGCTTGAAGGCGATCAGCGCAACGTCGGCGAACACTCCGCCCGCCAAGTCTTCGATCGCCTCGCCGGCACCTGGACGTACTGGGGTTGGAAGGGCGGCTATTTCGACGCCGAGAAGGACGCCTCCGCCTTCTTCGACGAAATGCGCTACATGCTGGCCGCCCAAATGGCGGCGCCCAACAGCCCGCAATGGTTCAACACGGGCCTCCATTGGGCCTACGGCATCGACGGCCCCGCCCAAGGCCACCACTACGTCGACCACTGGACCGGCGAACTGACGGCCTCGACCAGCTCGTACGAGCATCCGCAACCGCACGCCTGCTTCATCCAGGGCATCAAGGACGACCTCGTCAACGAAGGCGGCATCATGGACCTCTGGGTCCGCGAGGCGCGCCTGTTCAAATACGGCTCGGGCACCGGCTCGAACTTCTCGGCGCTGCGCGGCGGCAACGAGAAACTGTCGGGCGGCGGCAAGTCGTCGGGCTTGATGAGCTTCCTGAAGATCGGCGACCGCGCGGCCGGCGCCATCAAGTCGGGCGGCACCACGCGCCGCGCCGCGAAGATGGTCATCGTCGACGCCGACCATCCCGACATCGAACAATTCGTCAATTGGAAGGTTCTCGAAGAGCAAAAGGTCGCCGCCCTCGTCGCGGGCTCGAAACTGCTCAACAAGCACCTCAACCTGATCATCAAGTCGTGCGTGAATTGCAGCGCCGAAGGCGACGCCTGCTTCGACCCGCTGCAAAACCCGGCGCTGAAGCGCGAAATCAAAGCCGCGCGTAAGGCCGCGATCCAAGACAACGCCATCCAGCGCGCGATCCAATTCGCACGCCAAGGCTTCGAGTCGATCGAAATCCCCGTCTACGACACCGATTGGGACGGCGAGGCGTACTACACCGTCTCGGGCCAGAACTCGAACAACACCGTGCGCGTCACGGACGACTTCCTGCGCGCCGTCGAAACCGACGCCGACTGGAAGCTGACGCGCCGCACCGACGGCAAGCTGCACAAGACGCTGAAGGCCCGCGGCCTGTGGGACAAGATCGCCGAAGCCGCGTGGCAGTGCGCCGACCCGGGCCTGCAATTCCACACCACGATCAACGACTGGCACACCTGCCCGGCGTCCGGCCCGATCCGCGCCAGCAATCCGTGCTCGGAATACATGTTCCTCGACGACACGGCCTGCAACCTCGCCTCGCTGAACCTGCTCGCCTTCACCAAGCCCGGCCCCGACGGCGTCAAGCAATTCGACGTCGCCGCCTACGAACACGCCGTGCGCCTGTGG
>JAIOQG010000366.1 GCA_021413465.1 Alphaproteobacteria bacterium
ACATCGTCCGAAAGCGCGTCGGCAATCTTCTCGAGCGACTTCAATCCCGGCGCATTGATGCCGTCGTCGTTCGACAACAAAATCCGAATGGGCAATTTGCCGGCTCTATGCGGCATGCGGCAACGCAATCGTATCGAGCCCGCCCATATACGGACGCAACACCTCCGGAATCGTCACCGTCCCGTCCGCCTGCTGATAATTTTCAAGCACCGCGATCAACGTCCGCCCGACCGCCAGGCCCGACCCGTTCAGCGTATTCACGAACTGCGTGCCCTTGCCCGCCCCCGGCCGATAGCGCGCATCCATGCGTCGCGCCTGAAAGTCGCCGCAGTTCGAACAGCTGGAAATCTCGCGATATGCATTCTGCCCCGGCAGCCAGACCTCGATGTCGTAAGTCTTGCGCGCCGAGAAACCCATATCGCCCGTCGACAACACCACGGTGCGGAACGGCAAACCCAAACGCTTCAGGATTTCCTCGGCACACGAAACCATGCGTTCGTGCTCGGCGTCGGAAGCTTCCGGCGTCGTAATCGACACCAACTCGACCTTCGAAAACTGATGCATACGGATCATGCCGCGCGTGTCTTTGCCGGCCGCACCCGCTTCGGAGCGAAAGCACGGCGTCCACGCCGTAAAGCGCATCGGCAACTGCGCCTCGTCCAAAATGGATTCGCGCACCTGGTTGGTCAGCGACACTTCCGCCGTCGGGATCAGCCAATAGCCGTTCGTCGTCCCGAATTGCTCGTCGCGAAACTTCGGAAGCTGCGCCGTGCCGTACATCGCCTGATCGCGCACCAAAAACGGCGGCACGCATTCGAGATAGCCGAACGTTTGCGTATGCAGATCGAGCATGAAATTGGCGAGCGCCCGCTCGAGCCTGGCCAACTGTCCGCGCAAAACGACGAAACGCGCACCGGACATTTTCGCCGCCGCATCGAAGTCCATCAACTTCAACGCTTCGCCGATGTCGAAATGCTGCTTGGGCGCGAAATTCAGGCCGCGCGGTGTCCCGACGCGGCGCACCTCTATATTCGCGCTCTCGTCTGCTCCATCCGGAACATCGGCCGCCGGCAAATTCGGAATAGCACTCAAGCGTTCGTTGAGCATTTCTTCGTATTCGCGAACGCGCAGTTCCGTTGCCGGAATTTCGTCCTTCAGCCGCGCCACATCGGCCATCAAGCGCTGCGCCTCGGCCTCGTTCTTCTGTGCCTTGGCCTGACCGATTTTCTTCGACGCGTCGTTGCGGTGGCTCTGCATCTCTTGCAGCCGTCCCGTCGCCGTGCGCCATTCCAGGTCGAGCGCCAAAATCTCAGCCGACATCGCCGAAAGCCCGCGCCTCGCCAGCCCCTTGTCGAAGGCCGCAGGAAATTCGCGAATAAACTTGATGTCGTGCATGGCAAATCATCGCCGAAGTTGAGGCGGCTTCTTACCTGCTCGACTGCCCCGCCACAACGGGGCTAAACCGCACTTTCCGCGCTTTTCGCGTCTTCTGCACGGCGCTTTTCGATCAGCCAAACGCACCAAACCGACACCTCGTAGAGCGCCAGCAACGGAATCGCCAACGAAAACTGGCTCAAGACATCCGGCGGCGTCAGCACCGCGGCCACCACGAACACAAAGACGATCGCATAGCGGCGGTTGGATTTGAGGAAATCGGACGTGACCAAACCCACGCGGCCCAGCAACGTCAGCAACACCGGCAATTGAAAGCTCAGGCCGAAGGCGAAGATGAAACTCATCACCAAATCGAGGTAATCCGAGACCTTGGCATCCAATTGAATCGCCAGTTGATCCGGCCCGCCTTTCGTCTCGAAACCCAAGAAAAATTTGATCATCAAGGGCATCAGCATGTAGTAGACGAGCGCCGCCCCCATGATGAAAAGAATCGGCGTCGCAAACAAAAACGGCAAGAACGCGCGCCGCTCGTTGCGATAAAGGCCGGGCGCCACGAACATCCAAATCTGCGTTGCGATAATCGGAAACGAGATGCACAGCGCAGAAAACGCCGCAACTTTCATGTACGTGAAAAAGGCTTCGTGCAGCGCGGTGTAAATCATATGCCGATCCGGCTGCCCCGCGAGCGCCATGGACAGCGGATGCGTCAAGAACGCGTAGATTTGGGCCGCGAAGAAATAGCTCCCGATGAACGCGACGACGAACCCCAGCAAAGACCATATCAGCCGCGTGCGCAGCTCAAGCAAATGGTCGAGCAACGGCGCGCGCGACGCTTCGATATGATCGTCGTCGGTGGGCGGCAGCTTTGTCATGGCGCGGGCGGCTGCGCCAAAGGCGCGTCGGTGGCCAGCGTCTCGAGCGGCGGCACGGTCGGCACCGCAACTTTTGCAGGCTCCTTCGCCGTCGTCTTGGGCCGGTCAAGCGGATTGCCGGCCATCAGATCGCTTTCCAGATCCGCAAAGTCCGGTGGCTTCGTCATGTCGTTGAAGTCGCGCTTCATCTCTTCCATCTGCGACTCGCGCATCAGCTCGTCGATATGGCCCTGGAACTCGCGCGCCATCGCGCGCGCCTTCGCCGCCCATTGCCCGGCGATGCGAAACGCGCGCGGCAAATCCTTCGGTCCGATCACCACCAAGGCGACGATCGCAATGACCAGAAGCTCGCTCCAGCCGATATCGAACATGCGTAAAGTGACGCCTTAGTTTTTGACGCGCTCTTTAGTGTCCGCCGAATCTTTCTGCGCGGTTTCGATCGGCTTCTCGTCGTCCGCCAGGCCTTTGCGGAAGCTCTTTATGCCGCGCGCCACGTCGCCCATAATGTCGGAAACGCGGCCGCGACCGCCGAACAAAATCAAAATGATCGCACCGACCACAAGCCAGTGCCAAATCGACATGCTGCCCATGAACTCGTCCTTCATTGGCCGTGACTTGCGCCCGCCATCGGGCACGGTCAGTCGGCCGCTCGCTCTGATTGTCCCAAATGGTTCAAGCGGGCGCAATCGACTAGGGGCAAGGAACGCAATTTGCCGTTAAGCGCGCCCTATTCCGCCGAATTTTCGCCTTTTGGCTCCGGCGCCTCGACCTCAAACACCTCGCCGGTGTCGCCCGCCTCCAGCGGATCCTCATCCATCGCCAACGAGTCGCTGGGGGAAGGGACCGAAAAACTAGCCGGAATTCGCCCTTCCATCAGCCCCGCCGCGCGCAACTCCTCAAGCCCCGGCAGATCGGAAACCTTGTCCAAACCGAAGTGCATGAGAAAGGCGTCGCTCGTGCCATAGGTCACCGGCCGCCCCGGCACCCGCCGGCGTCCGCGCATCTTGATCCAACCCACATCGAGCAAAATGTCGAGCGTCCCTTTGTTGATCGTCACGCCGCGAATTTCTTCGATCTCCGCGCGCGTCACGGGTTGGTGATAGGCCACGATCGCAAGCGTCTCCATGCCGGCCCGCGACATGCGTTTTTGTTCGACCGCATTTTTCTGCAGCAAGAACGCAAGATCGGGCGCCGTACGAAACGTCCAACGCCCCGCAACCTTCACCAGATTGACGCCGCGCTTGGAATAAACTTCGGTCAATTCTTCGATCAGCTTCGGAATATTGGCGTCCGGCGGCAAGCGCTCGGCAATCGACGCTTCATCGAGAGGTTCGGCGGCCGCGAACAACACCGCCTCGAGCATGCGCAGATGCGCCACGACTTGCGGAATCGGATCGTCCGGAAACAGCCGCGTCACATTCGCCTCTTGCACCTCGTGCTGCGCGCCGTCGCCGGCCTCGTCGCTTGAACTTTGATCGCTATCGAGTTTCATCGCATGAACCTGTACCGGCGTCATGACGTGGCCTCTTGTTTTGTTTCGAGGGGGCGCTCGCGCCGGCGCATATAAAGCGGCGCATACGGCGCCATCTGACGCAACTCCAACAACCCGTCGCGCGCCATTTCAAGGCTTGCCGACAGGGTACTTGCGATGCCCGACCGTCGCGAGCGCCCGCTCGTGAATTCATCGGGCACCATGCTTTCGATCGTCGACCAATCCACGATCACACCGAGCATGCGTTCAAGCCTGTGGCGGGCGGCCTCGATCGTAAAGATCGGCATCTTCGGCAATTCGTAATTGCTGTGCGCGATCTTTTTCACGCGCTGCGTCGAGTAAGCCTTCAAAAGATCGAGCAGCGTGTCCGAATATTCCGGCGTCTTAATCACGCGAATGCCTTCCGGCGATCCGCGCCAAAACACATCGCTGCCCAAACGCTCGCGCGCCATCAGCCGCGTCGCGGCGATCCGAATGGCTTCAAGGCGCTGCAATTGCAACGTCAAACGCTCGGCCAATTCCTCCGCCGACGGCTCGCCCTCGGTTTCCGCTTCCGGCAGCAACAGCCGCGATTTTAAATAGGCAAGCCACGACGCCATCACGAGATAATCGGCGGCAAGGTCGAGCTGCATCCGCCGGGCTTCGTTGATGAACGTCAGATACTGTTCGGCCAACGCCAGGATCGAAATCTTGCGCAGGTCCACTTTCTGCGCCCGCGCCAACGCCAATAGAATATCGAGCGGACCTTCGTACCCATCGACATCGATGATCAGCGCATCGCCCGCATTGCCGGTAGGCAGAAGGACTGGCATCGGCGCGTCGAAATCGGTCGTCATAAGTTCTCCCTCACGCCGTCTGCGCCAACGCGGCATCGACGCGGCCTTGCGCCTCGGCCACCACGAACGGCTTCGCAGGCTTTAGCGCAGCCAGCGCCCGGTCGGCGCGGTCCAACGCTTTGCCGCTCAATATCGGGCTCGCGTTTGCCACGTCGCGCATCTCGTCCATTTTGCCGTTGCAGTGGAGCACCAAGTCGCACCCCGCCGCGATCGACGCCCGTGCGCGCTCGCCAAACGATCCCGACAACGCCCGCATGCTCAAATCGTCCGTCATCAACGCACCGTCGAAACCGATAAACCCACGCACCACCTCATCGATCACCCGCTTGCTTGCCGTCGCCGGCGCCGCAGGATCGATGGCCGTATAGACCACGTGCGCGCTCATCGCCAACGGCGCGTGCGCCAGGGCCCGAAACGGTGCAAAATCGGTGCGTTCAAGCTCTTCCCGCGCCGTTTCGACCACCGGCACAGCCAAATGGCTGTCCGCCCGCGCCCGCCCGTGCCCCGGAATGTGCTTGACCACCGGCAACACGCCGCCGTCGAGCATACCGTCGATCACCGCCTGGCCAAGTGCTGCAACCACCCAAGGATCAAGCGCGAATGCCCTATCGCCGATGATGTCGTGCGCCCCCGCAATCGGCACGTCCACGCACGGCACGCAATCGACGTTGATCCCAAGCCCTGCCAACTCAGCCGCCATCACGCGTGCATTGTCGTAGGTCAAATCGCGCGCCGATCCGGCGTCTTGCCGGTGCAGCGCGCCAAAGGCTGCGGCAGCAGGCCGCGCCCGCCAATGCTCGCCGCGCAAGCGCTGCACGCGTCCGCCTTCTTGGTCGATCAAGATCGGGGCGTCGTCGCGCCCCAGACACTCCCGCAACCGTGCCGTCAACCGGCGCAATTGTTCGGGCGCACCGCAATTTCGCTTGAAGAGTATAAAGCCCCAAGGCCTCACCGACCGGAAGAAGTCTGCTTCTTCCGGTGTCAGCTCATGGCCTTCGAGGCCGAATATGACAGCTCGCGCGGACACGATAGTCACTCCCCCTCTAACGCGGGTGTCCAGCCGCGCTTAGATTATTTCACAGCGACGATGCAAGCCTGGCCACTCGCCTTGAGTTGCTCGCACACATCTGCCGCAGCCGCTTTGTCGGCAAATCCGCCCACGCGCAGCCGGTACCACGTTCCCTTGCCTGGAATTTCAGCCGGTTTGATCGACGGAGAATAATTGCCGAGTAAGCCCTGGTTCGACGACTTGATCTTAGACCACGCGCTCGCGGCCAAACCATCGTTCGGGAACGAGCCCAACTGAATCATCGCCTTGCCACCGCTTGCGGCAGGCGCTTCGGCAACGGGCGCGCTCTCGGTCGTCTCGACCAAAGCGGTGGCGGGCTTTTGTACCGGCGGCGCGACCGGCACGGACTCCGTGATCGGCGGCAGAGGCTTCGCAACCGAAGGCGCGGTCGGCGTCAGCTGCGTCACGGTTGCGGGCTTCGCGACCGCGGGCTTCGGCGCAGCTGGCGTAAGCGCGCGCGGCGCCGCGACCGGCGGCGAGACGCTCTCCACCGGAGGCAACGCAGATGTAATGTCTTCCGCTTGCGGCTTCGGTCCAAAGATGGCGGGCGGTTGAGTGCTAAGCGGACGCGGTCCGCCGGAAATTCCTTCGGCAGAACTCACATCGCCAGTCGTCGAATCCATACGGGGATCTTCGACGGGCGCCTGAAAGTCGCTTGCCTTTGTTCCGAGCTTGCCGCCAACCGAACCGACGGGAGCCGGAACGTTCGTCGCAACGTCCTGCGGCGCGGGAACCGTGCGCGGCTGTTCCGGTTGCGGCAACACGACAGTCTGGCCGTCGCCTTCCGGTGCTTCGCCCCAAAGCCGTTCATAGCTTTTGTCGGGCGCCGGATTTGCACTCGGTGAAACAGCCATCGGATCGGGAACGATGCGCGTCGGTCCGGCATCGGCGGTCAACAAGGGTGGGCTTCCATTCTGCCCCTGCTTCACGCCTTGATTATACGCAACCCAAACCACGCCCGCGAACGCCGCCATAACAACGACGCCCAACAACACGACGAGCGGGCGACTGCGTGGCCGCTCCGGCTCCAAATCGCCGTCATAAAGCAACGCGTCGTCGTACGGCGGTTCGTACAAATTGCGATCCGGATTGACCATGATGATTTCCCCTCAGCAACAAATCAGGCAGATGACTCGAATCGCAACGCGCGTTGTGGACAATACACCGACTAAGCCGCGATCACGGAATCCTTTCCGCATGTGTCAAATTTCCACTTCGATGGCAAACATGCGCCGATGCTCTTCCAGAGCGTAGCGGTCCGTCATGCCGGCGATGTAGTCGGAAACAACGCGCGCCGTTCGGGTTGTGCCCCCCGCGTCGCAAAGCTGTCCCCACGGCGTGGGCAGTACCCCGGGCTCGGCTAAAAACAAAGTGAAAAGATCGCTGACCACACGCTTCGCTTTAATCAGCATACGGCTCACTTTAAAATGCCGGTACATGTTCTTGAAAAGAAACGACTTCAACGCGCGATCGTTCGCGCGCATCTCGTCGCTGAAGGCAACCAAAGCTTCACCACGCTGGCGCACATCGTCCGCGCACCGCAACCTGGATGCGTTTACGCGACGCTGCGTCTCGCCAAGCAGATCTTCGATCATCGCGGTAATCAAACGCCGGACGCTCTCGTGAATCAGGCGCGAGCGTTCAAGCCCGGGATAGCGATCCATCACCTCCGAAAAGATTCGTCCGACCAGCGGCAGCGCCAACAACTCCTCAATCGTAAACAACCCCGCACGCAACCCATCGTCGATATCGTGGTTGTTGTAGGCGATATCGTCGGCGAGCGCCGCGACCTGCGCTTCGGCACTGGCGAACGTATCGAGTCCAAGATCGAACTCGGTCGTGAACTCCGAAATCGCCTGCGGCAGCTTCTCGCCTTTGGAGTTCGGTCCCGTGAGCGGCCCGTTGTGTTTGACGAGACCTTCAAGCGCTTCCCACGACAGATTGAGTCCGTCGAATTCCGCATAGCGCTGCTCAAGCTTCGTCACCAGACGCAGCGCATGACCGTTGTGGTCGAAGCCGCCGAACGGCGCCATCACCAACGCCAACGCATCCTCACCCGCGTGACCGAACGGCGCATGACCCAGATCGTGCGCCAAAGCCAACGCCTCGGCCAAATCCTCATCGAGCCGCAGCACCCGGCAGATGGAACGCGCAATCTGCGCCACCTCGAGCGAATGCGTCAGACGCGTACGGTAATAGTCGCCCTCGTGATAAACGAAGACCTGGGTCTTGTGTTTCATGCGCCGGAACGCGCCGGAATGAATGACCCTGTCGCGGTCGCGCATATAAGGTGTGCGTGTGGCGCTTTCGGGCTCACGCCATTGCCGCCCCCGGCTCGCCTCGGCAGAGACGGCAAACGGCGCAAGGTCGGCAGAGGCGCGAAATCCGCTCAAATCAAGCAACTCCCGAATGCGCCCGCCATCCCAACGAAAAAGGGATTTGACGCCTGGCGCAACGAACCTAGATAGAGTGCTATGATAGGATGTGTAGCGGCTAAAAGGTTAATCGAAAGTTACCAATGGAAGCGGCAACAAAAGAGCCAGTCAGCGTTAGTGTAAGCGCCAGCGCCGCGAAACGCATTGCCACCCTCACAACCGCTGAGGGACCGGCAATGATGTTCCGCATCGCCGTGAACGGCGGCGGCTGCTCGGGCTACCAATACGAGTTCACCTTCGACGACACCCGCACCGACGACGACATACTGATCGAACGCGACGGCGCGAAGCTGCTAATCGACCAAGTCTCCCTCGACTTCCTCGGCGGCTCCGAGGTCGACTTCATCGAAGGCCTGATGGGCTCGCATTTCGAAATCAAAAACCCGAACGCAAAGTCGTCCTGCGGCTGCGGCACGAGCTTTTCGGTTTAGCCGGACGCTACTCCGCCGCAACCGGCTCGTAGTTCAAAACGAGCAAATCCTGCCGCGCAACGCTCGGCGCCGCGTAGGTTCGCCCATCGTTATCTGCAAACTCGACCAAGACAGTCGCAGAGTCGTTCTCGTCGACAACTGTTCCGACCTGCCCCCGGCGCAAACCTGCACTCGGTAAGTCGCGCAACAATGCCACGACATCGAATAGTTTTGGCGCGCGGTCAACCATGGCCCTCATCCTCTGCAGTCACGAAGACGGAAACGAAGCGAGGAAAGCTCTCGCCGCTCCGAACCGTCCAAAGCGAACGTAGCCGCCGCTTCCTTCCGGCAAACACTATATCAAATCCTATGGCGTAGTGCGCACCATACGTATCCACTCGTTCCAAGTCGGCGTCCTCAGCTAAGGCCGCCTGCTTCAACGCGTCAGCGAGAGTTGAAGCGTGCTCTGTCGTCAACCCTAGTGCAGCCGCGAAAACGCGCGCTTTGTGGCGGCCAGTGCGATGGCTGGAATTGAGCACATACCCCGTGAGCTTAATCATGTCGACGACAGCTCGGTCACCATAGGGAATTTGTGCCACGGCCGTTTACCTTTCCGTCTTCTCGCCGTCCCAATAATCGCGCAACGCCGCGCGGTCGTAAATCTGTCCCCGCCCGAGCGAGCGCACCATCACCTTGTTCGAATCCGTATAGACGCAAACCTCGTTCGGATTCTTTTCGCCGATAATCAGAAAGCGGCATGGCGCGGTACCGTTGTTGACGAAGCAATGCCCCGCTCTCTGCGCGGCCGGAAAACACACATAGTCGCCAGTCTTCATCTCATGCGTCTCATCGCCGAGCCGAAGCGTCACCTGACCTTCGAGGATGAGGACCTGTTCCTCCTCCAGCATGTGATAATGCGCGGGCGAAGACTGCATGCCCGGCGCCAACTCCTCGATCTGCATCCCGACGTGATAATTCTCCCCCACCGCGGCAATGGTCAGGTGCCGGAACCGGCTGCCGAAGCGCGTTCCCTCGCCCCATGTTTCCCACGCAACACTGTCCGAGGAAATCGGCCGGCATATCTTAGGTGCGTCGTCTGCTGCTGACATGTTTTCCGGTTCCCATCACTGCCCTGGCGCTTAGTGTAGCGCCTGCGCTAAAACATGGCGCATGAAAATCGCAACCTTCAATGTGAATTCCGTCAAGGCGCGCCTCGACAACGTTTTGGCTTGGTTCAAAGAGGCCGCGCCGGATGTCGTGTGCTTGCAGGAAATCAAGTGCGAAACGCAAAGCTTCCCGCGCGAAGCCTTCGAAGCGCTCGGCTACAACTGCGCCATCCACGGACAAAAAACCTACAACGGCGTCGCGCTGATCTCGAAACACAAAATCGAAGACATTCGCGAAGGCCTGCCCGGCGACAAATCCGACGAACAAGCCCGCTACATTGAAGGCGTGATCGCCACCAAGAAGGGCGCGGTGCGCGTCGCCTCGATCTACGCCCCGAATGGCAATCCACCGGAAACGGAAAAATATCCGTACAAGCTGAAATGGATGGATCGCCTCATCGCGCACACGAAGACGCTCCTCGTGGACGAAGAACTGCTGGTGCTCGGCGGCGACTACAACATCATTCCAACGGCCGACGATGTTTACGACCCGAAAGCCTGGGCCGGCGACGCACTATTCAAACTGGAATCGCGCCAAAAATTGCGCCGAATGCTGAACCTGGGCCTGACCGACGCTTTCCGCGCCTGCAACGCCAAACCGCATCAATATACGTTCTGGGATTACCAAGCCGGCGCCTGGCAAAAAGACCACGGCATCCGCATCGATCATCTGTTGCTCTCACCGCAAGCAGCCGATCGCCTCAAGACCTGCGTCATCGATCAAAAGGTGCGTGGGCGCGAAAAACCCTCCGATCACGTCCCCATCTGGTGCGAGCTAAAACTATGACCGGCATCGGCGCGATGACCATTCAAGGTCAAATCGAAGGCGGATGTCTTTGCGGCGCGATTCGTTATCGCCTCGGTGGTGAAATCAGCGAGTCTGCCTATTGCCATTGCAGAACCTGCCAACAACAAAGCGGCGCCCCCGTCGTCGCCTGGTTTGCGCTTTCACCGGCGCTCTTTGCCTACACAAAAAGCACGCCGAAAGCCTTTCGCGCCTCTGCCCGCGCCAGCCGCGAGTTTTGCGGCAATTGCGGCACCTATCTTCTCTTCCGCGAGGACGACCCGTTGGCTTCGCTTGGCGTCAACACCGCAACGCTCGACGACCCGGCGCTCGTACCACCCGCATTCCACATCTGGTGCCAAAGCCGCATTGCCTGGTTCGATACGGCCGACGCGTTTCCAAGGCACGCCCAAGGCCGCACATGATCAAGCTCACCTTCTGCCTGGTCCGCTTACCGGCGCTCTCGCGCGAAGCGTTCCAAGACTATTGGTTTACGAAACACGCGCCACTCGTCGCCCGCCATCGCGATGTCCTGCGCATTCAACGCTATGTCCAGCTGCATTCCCTCGATTCCGCGATCAGCGCCGACACCCGCAAATCGCGCGGCGGACCGGAACAATATGATGGCGTTGCGCAACTGTGGTGGACAAGCTTCGAAGACCTCGCTGCCGCTCAGTCCAATCCAGCCGCAGCAGCAGCTGGCCGCGACCTCCTCGAAGACGAACGCAAATTCATCGACCTCGCCCGCTCGCCGCTGTGGTGGGGCGAAGAGAAAGCGATCTTCGGCTGAACTTAATCCCACGCACGGGAATGCTCGCAACCGGCCCAATGAGGGGTTGCAGCGCTGCGCTTGATCCACATCGAAAAAGCAAACCTCGCGCATCGGCGCCCCACGCGTTTGCGCGCGTTTCGCCCAACACACGAATTATTCGCTGTCGCAAACTTCGCAAAGGCCTGTCAACCATCCAGGGTCCCACATGCACACCGTCCCCCCAGGAGATGCTATGACCCTCAAACACCTCGCGGCCGCCGCCCTTGCAACGGCTTGCATCTTTGCGCCGCTTCAGTACGCCCATGCCGACGTAAAAGCATACATCGACGGCATCGGTGCCGCGAAGTGTTCGCAGCTCACCGCCTCGCTCAAGGCGGAGCCGTCGGCAACCGCAAACAATCTCCTGGGCTGGTCCTACGGCTACATGACCCGGCGCAACATCGAACGCGCCGGCGCAGGGCAAAGCCAAGTCGACCTCACAAAAGGTTTCGACGAGCAAAAAATGCTCAACATCATTTCCGGCTTTTGCGTCGATGAACCGGAAGCCCGCGTCGTCAGCGTCGTGGACGCGCTCTTCGAAGTTCTACTCAAAAACGGCTCGCTGACCTCCTAGGCGCCCCATCGGAACCTCGCGCTTGGGGCCACGGCCTAAGCGCGAGGCGTCCCAGGCATCACCCGCATCCCAGGCTTCAGCTTGCGATACGTCAGATCGCGATGGTCGGCGAA
>JAIOQG010000367.1 GCA_021413465.1 Alphaproteobacteria bacterium
TCGATGTGGCGCGCAACGAGAGGGTGCTCGATATCGTGCGCCAGGACGTTCAGCTGTTGCAGGATTTGCTGCAGGAAACGATTGCGCGGCGCGACAACAAACGCGCGACGGACAGCGATGTGGATCAAACGCTGGCGGCAATCGAAGCGGCGCGGGCGGTGTGCATTGCCAATCTGGCCGACTTGCTCGACAGCTGGCGCGCTTACGAGCAAGTCGTGGGCAGCTTGCCGATGATGGCCGAAACGCCGGCGGGCGAACCTGCGCGGGTGAATGCCTGTATCGACGCGAAGGGCGATCGCTTGCGTTCGACGATCGCCATGCCGCGCGAATTGCCGGCGGCGCCCGGGTCGCTTGAAGAGGTGGAGAAAGCGGCGCAAGGCGATGTGCCGGAGCTCGATGCCGCGCGCGCGGACGAAGAGGAAGCGCACTATGCCGCGTCGGCCGCCTATGCCGAATTGATGCCGAGCGCGGGACTGACGGCGCGGCTTGGCACCAGCGGGCAGGAATACGATCCCGAAGCGATGAAGCGCGAGGCGTCGATCAGCGCCTCGCTCAGCATTCCGCTGTTTAACACGGGATCGGAGTGGTCCGAGATTCGAGCCGCGCGAGAGGCGAACAACCGCGCACGCTTGCTGATCACCAGCAGTCAACGCCAGATCACGCGCGATGCGGCGCATGCTTGGTACGATTTGGTGTCCGTGCGCGCCGTGCGGACAGTCAACAAAGTGCAGGCGGAGACCGTGCTGCGGGCGTTTGAAGGTTTGCGGCGCGAGATGTCGGATCCCAAGCTGAACCGTTCCGTGACGGATTTGCTGGGGTTGCGTGAGGGCTTTCTGGGGACGCAGACTCTGTTGGTTGCGAGCGACCGCGACGAGGCGGTGGCGATCTATCGCTTGCTGGCGTCGATGGGCAAATTGAACGCGACATATTTGAGCCTTCCGGTGAAGGTCTACGACGCCGACGCCAACTTGAAGGCGCAGGCGACGCGGATCGTTGGGGATACGATTCACGGCGAGTGACGTCAGGTGCGCGTCCTATCGAGCCAGAACGCAAGTCCCGCCATCGAGAAGTATGCCGCCAGCCCCATGGCCGAGAAGGTCGTTGGGTCGGTAGCGTGCGGCGCGAACCAGTTGATGCCTTGCACGACGAACAGCGCAGTCAGCACGATCCAAGGCGCGATGCCACCGACGGCGCCGCGGGCGCGCGTGACGGCGAGATAGACCGAAAAACCCGCGAGCAAGAGGCCGAGTTCGAGCGGCATGACGAGCAGCGGCTGATCCCAGAGGCCGTAACCGAGCTTTTGCTCAGCGTCACTGAAGATCGCGAGGTCGTGGCGGTGCACGATGAGGTCCAAGAACCAATGCGACAGCACCAGCACGCCGATAATCAAACCGCCGGTCTGCTTGCGGCCTTTCGGCGTCAACAGGGCGGTCGCGACCCCGGCCGCCGCGGCCCAAGCGGTGGCACCAATGAAGCTGTGGGTGTAGGGCATGAAATAGAGGTCGACCGGGTTGAAGCCCGGGAGGACCGGATTGGGTCGCCATTTTTCGATACCGAAATACGATAGGGAGAAAAATCCGATATCGATGAGCTGAACGGCCAGAAAGCCGGCGGCGAGGCTTGGGCTTTTGCGGATGGCTTTGAGTGCGAGCGCTGGGGCGTAGTGACCGACGAACATGTTGGGCATTCCTTTTCGTTAAGCAACGCCCCAAACTCACATATTCACCAGTGAATGATGATTGGCGAAAAAGTACGATCTGATATACGTAAATGTATGGCTCAGAAAAGGCTCGATTGGGCGTTGTTGCGCTCGTTCTTGGCAGTGATCGAAGAGGGCAGTCTGTCGGCGGCGGCGCGGGTGCTCGAGTTGACCCAACCAACGATCGGGCGGCAGTTGGATGCACTTGAGGCGGCGCTGCGGGTGACGCTGTTCACGCGCTCGCCCAAGGGGCTGAGCCCGACGGAAGCGGCGCTCGATCTGGTGCCGCATGCGAAAGCGATGGCGGCGACGGCAGCGGCGCTGGAACGCGCGGCGTCGGGCGAGGCGGAGGACGAGCGCGGCACGGTTCGCTTGACGGCGAGCGAGGTGATCGGGGCGGAGGTGCTGCCGGCGATGATTGCTGCGTTCCGCAATCTGCATCCTGCGATTGCGATCGAACTGGTGCTATCGAACGTGAATGACGATTTGCTGCGGCGTGAGGCCGACATCGCGGTGCGTATGGTGCGGCCGGCGCAGCAGCAGCTGGTGGCGCGCAAGATCGGCGAGGTTCCGGCGCTGCTCTATGCGCATCGCAGCTATGTGAAGCGGCGCGGGTTGCCGAAAACTTTGAACGAGCTTGGGGCGCACGACATCATCGGCTACGACGCGCAGACGACGGTGTTGAATACGCTGAGAGCGCTGGGCGTAAACGCGACGCGCGAAATGTTCGCGGTGCGCACCGACAGCGATCTGGCACAGCTGGCGTTGCTGCGCGCCGGGGCCGGCATTGGCGGCATGCAGATGCAGCTTGCGGCGCGCGAGCGGCATTTGGTGCCGGTGCTGCACGGGGCGATCAAGCTTCCGCTCGAAATGTGGCTTGTGATGCACGAGGACCTTCGCACCAGCCGTCGCGTGCGGTTGTTGTTCGACTTTTTGGCGCTCGGCCTGAGCGACTACGTCAAAGGCAGGCGCCCGAAAGGCCGGCGCGGCGAATCGGCCTGATATCGTCCGGGTACGGAGGGGATTCGGTGCGGTGCGTCCGCGTCGTTTGCACCAGCGCGGAACCAGACGTATTGTGCGTGCGTTGCGTTCGGTTTGGAGGGTGTCATGGGGCGTGCCGGAATTCTTTTACTGGCCTTGGCGCTGAGCGCGTGCACGGAAGCGCCCGGCGGGGTGGTTCGAGAGGCGGCCATGGTGTCGAAGACTCTGCCGCCGGACCGGACGGTGGATTGTCTGAACCTGGCGCTGGTCGACGATAAGTGCACCGCCGATTGGTACAAGTGCCGTGGCGCGGATGACGCCGACCAAAGCTGTGTTAGGGCGTGGTCGGCGTGTTGCGTGCTGCCGGGACAAGGCACGCGGTCGAAGTTGGGGGCGGTGCAGACTCTGTCGCGGGACTGAGTTTCGCGGACGGATTAAGCGGCCGGCAGCAAACCACGCTGGACCAGGCCCGCGTGATAGGCGGCAAACGAGCGCTGCATCTGATCGGCTTCTTGAGGCGCCGGTTGCGTGCTGGGCGTTTGGAGTTGCTTTTCCAAACGTGCTGCGTGCGCAGAGAGTTCAAGCGCGCCGGCCATTGCACTTGAGCTTTTCAGAGAGTGGGCCAAGCGGCGGGCCTCTTCGCGGTGCTCCGGTGCGGCGACGATGGCCGCGAAGCGGTTCAGTTTCTCGGCCGTGTCGCCAGCATAGGTTTCGATCAGGAGCCGCAACATTTCTTCGCCCGAATCGGCGCGGAATTTTTCGATCACAGACCAGTCGAGCGCGCTGGGGTGTTGTGCGCCTGCGCCGCGCTTTGTCGGTGTGTTGAAGGCCAGACAACCCGAGAGCACCGTGCCGAGGGCGAGGATCAAGTCTTCGGCGTGGAACGGCTTGCCGATGTAGCCATTCATTCCGGCCGTCGCGCAGCGGTCGACATCTTCTTTGAACGCATTGGCGGTGAGGGCCACTATTGGAATTTTGGCGGTTGCGCCGTGCAGTGCGCGAATGGCGCGCGTTGCTTCCAGGCCGTCCATGTCCGGCATTTGGACGTCCATCAAGACCACGTCGTAGGCGATGCGCTGCACGGCATCGAGCGCTTCGGCGCCGTTGCCCACGATGTCGGCACGAATTGCGAGTTTGGAGAGGACGGCTTGGACGACGATTTGGTTCGTGGGGTTGTCTTCGGCGACAAGCACTTTCAGCGGCCGGCCCAGATCGGCGAGGGCCTGACTGGCGGCTGCGATTTCATCGGCGTCGGTTGCAGAGGCGTTGGCACAGACTTCATCAGCCGCGGCGAGGGCGAGGGGGAGTTCGCACCAAAAGGTCGAACCATGTCCGGGCCGGCTGTCTGCGCCGATGCGGCCGCCGAAGCGTTCGACCAGCTTGCGCGATATGGCAAGGCCAAGGCCCGTGCCGCCGTATTTGCGCGTCGTGGAGCTGTCGGCCTGGCTGAAACTGCGGAATAAGCGATCCATGCGATCGGGCGCGATGCCGACGCCGGTGTCGATAACGTGGATGCGCACGAGCGGGCGGCCATCTTCATAGCCGTGTGCCGTCGCTCGAAGCTGTACGCTTCCCGCGGGTGTGAACTTTACGGCGTTGCCGAGGAAGTTGATCAGGATCTGACGCAGGCGTCCGGCATCGGAGCGCACGTATTGGGGCACGCTTGGGCCGATATCGACCGTCAGCGTCAATTGTTTTTCCGCCGCGCTTGGCGCGAACATGTCGAGCGACTCGCCCAGCAACGCCCAGAAATCGAAGGCGGAGAATTCCAGCTCCGTTGCGTTCGCTTCGAGCTTAGAGAAATCGAGAATGTCGTTGATGATGGCGAGCAGACTGTCGGCCGAATGGCGGATCACGGTAGCGGAGCGGCGCTGTTCGTGGCTCAAGCTGCTGTCCAGCAAGACGCCGGTCATTCCGATGACGCCGTTCATGGGCGTGCGAATTTCGTGGCTCATCATGGCCAGGAACTCCGACTTCGCGGCGCTGGCTTGTTCGGCGCGATCGCGATCGGCGAGAGCTTGGCCTTTTGCCGTTTCGAGTTGTTGGATCAAGGCGCGCCGCTCGTGGTCGGCGGTCAGCATGTCGAGCGTAATGCGCCAAATCGATTGCGTGTAGCCGGCGACGACGCCGACGTAAGAAAGCACGAGGGCGCAGAGCAACAAGCTGACGGGCCAAGCTTCGTATGTCAGGATGCAGCCAAGGAAAATGAGCGCGTACGGCGTGATCATCGCCACGGCCACCGTTAGCCGCGGCGCGGCTTGTGTGCTGGCACCGGCGATGGACACGGCGAGCACGACATACATCAGAGCGTTGTTCAGCCGGTCGCCGGGCACAAAAAAGAGAAGTGCGAGGCTGCCCAGTATCAAGGCGAACGCGGCCATGCTCACCGTGATCGCAATCTCCCAGAACAAGAGACGTTCGGCGCGCTTTGGATCGTTTAGGAACAGCGCCGCTACGCCGATCGTTAGATACGAGAACGCCGCCGTGGACGCACTCCAGATCGTGACGGGTAGCACGGGCCACCACAGCAGTAAGGTTAGACCCAGTCCGAGAATTGCCGGTGGTATTGTGTACATGTTGGGGCGCAGCCAGCGGGCGCATATTTCCAACTGCCGCAATCTGAGTGCGCCGCTGGTTAGGGCGTCGGAAACGGGGACGTCTTGCAGCAGGGCCATGCGGGGACCACGATTCCAGGTCTTGTTGGTGCGAAAAGCAACGCGCAACAGCAATCCGCGCCGATGAAGGTTAGCAGGACACTTTGAAGGATTGGTTGTCGCGGTGCGGTGGTCCCGGCACCGTCACCAGGCGGGTCTCAGCAAATTCGTTGATATTTAGATGGGCTTAACTCTCTCGCCCTGTCTGCGATTCGGCGGTGCAGGGGCTAAGCGGCCGTTAGAAGTCCTCGCTTGGCGATAGCGGAGCGATAGGCGCCGAAGCTGCGCTGCAGTTCGCCGGTATCGTCCGCGGTTGGTTGTGCTTCTCCATCGTGGAGCAGTTTTTCGAGGCGTGCCGCATAGGTGGAAAGCGCCTTGGCGCCGGACATGGCACCGGCGCTTTTGAGCGAGTGGGCGAGCCTCATGGCTTCGTCGCGCCTCGATGTGTCGGCGACGATGGCGCAGAAGCGGTTCAACTTCTCGGTCGTGTCGGCTATATAGGTGTCGAGTAAGATGTTAAGCATCTCCTCGCCCGAGTCGGCGCGGAAGTTTTCGATGACGTTCCAGTCTATGTCGTCGATAGCTTCCACGGCCGTCTTTGTGCACGCCGCGCGTTCGAAGGCGAGGCAGCCTGAAATGACGGCGCCCAGTGCCACGATTAATTCGTTGGGTTGGAACGGCTTGCTGACATAGCCGTTCATGCCGGCCTGCACGCAGCGGTCCATG
>JAIOQG010000368.1 GCA_021413465.1 Alphaproteobacteria bacterium
CTTGGCGCCGCCATCGACTACATCGCAAGTTTCAACCGCGCCGACCTGATCCGCCAGGAGCACGATCTGCTGACCTATGCCACGCAGCGTTTCGCGCAACTGAACTGGCTCCGCATTCAAGGCCAGGCGCCGGGCAAAGGCTCGATCGTCTCTTTCACCATGGACGGCGCCCACGCGCACGACATCGCCACCATCGTCGATCGTCAGGGCGTCGCCGTTCGCGCCGGCCATCATTGCGCGCAGCCTTTGATGGAACGCCTCGGCGTCGCGGCAACCGCGCGCGCATCGTTTGCCTTTTACAACACACGCGCAGAGGTCGACGTCTTGGTCGACGCCTTGCACAAAGCACGGGCAATATTTTCATGAGCGCTGCTGTAGAAACGAAATCGGTTCAGATCGAAGCCCAAGGTCTGCCGCCGGAGGAACTCGAGGCGCTGACGCAAAGTCTGGTCAAGGCGCTGAAAACCGTCTTCGATCCCGAAATTCCGGTCGACATTTACGAACTGGGCCTCATCTACAAGATCGACGTCGCCGACAACAAAGACATCACGGTCGACATGACCTTGACGGCGCCGGCCTGCCCGGTCGCAGGCGAAATGCCGGGTTGGGTCAAGGAAGCGGTGCAAGGCGTGCCAGGCGTCGGTGAGGTCACCGTCAACATGGTCTTCGACCCGCCCTGGACGCCCGAACGCATGTCCGAAGAAGCCCGGCTTGAACTGAACATGTTCTGATGCATCTTAACTTGTCATCCCGGCCGAGGCGAAGCCGAGAGCCGGGACCCAGGAGTGCCAAACTCGGCGCTTGTCACTCCTGGGTCCCGGACAGTAAGTCGCGTAACCCAACCGCTTCGCAGTTGGACGCGACTAACTTCCGGGAAGACATATTGGGTGATTTTGAAGAAAGACAGACGCGTTATGAGTGAAATCCAAACCCCATCCCGTCCCCGCCGCGAACGCCCGAAAGCGTTGCGCCTGACCGATTCTGCCGCCGAGCAAGTGAAGGCGGCAATGGCGAAGGCAGATAGGCCTTATGTCGGCATCCGCGTCGGCCTGAAAAACGTCGGTTGCGCCGGCATGTCTTACACGATGGACTACGCCGAAAAACAAAACCCGCTCGACGAAGTGGTCGAAGACAAAGGCGTGCGCATCCTCATCGACCCGAAGGCGATCTTGTTTCTTATCGGCACGGAAATGGATTTCATCCGCGATAAACTCCAAGCCCGCTTCGTCTTCAACAACCCGAACCAGACCAGCGAATGCGGCTGCGGCGAGTCCGTCGCGCTCAAGGCCGCGGTACAATAGCTTGGCGGTCAGCGCCGAATTCAGGGACTACGTCGCCGATCTCTTCGCGACGTTCGGCGAGACCAAGACGAAGCTGATGTTCGGCGACGCCGGCATCTACTTCAAAGACCGCATGTTCGGCCTGATCGTCGACGAACGCATCTACCTCAAAGCCAACGACGAAACGCGCGCCGCCTTCGACGCCGAAGGGTCGAAACCCTTCACCTTCGAAACCAAGAACGGCGAGCGCATGGCAATGAGCTATTTCGAGCTGCCCTCCCGTCTGCTCGATGATCCCGACGAACTCGCCACTTGGGCGCGCCGCGCTTACGAAGTGGCCATCGCCGCCAAGGGCAAGAAGAAAAGTCCGGCAAAGAAAACCGCCAAACCATCCCCGCCGCGCGACCTGCCGCTCGTGTCGCCGCGAAAGAAACCACGGCGCTAACGCCGTAGTGGCAAACTAACTTCACCGTTGACGGTCAACTCATCGCCTCTGAGCGCGATCGTGCCCAAACGCGTCCGGCCCGCATGCGCCAAGCTCCAATTGCGCAAGCCGATCGCGAGTTGCAGCGAGAAATCGAGCGCCTGCACTTTGCCCAGCACCGCCGGATCGCCGCAGCCGCCGCGCTGGCCCGGCTCGAACCCGAACGGATAGCGCGCATCGAGATTGCGAAACCAGCATCGCCCTGTCGCCCAATCCGCTGGCGCCGTCATGCGCGCCAGCGACGGCCACTGC
>JAIOQG010000120.1 GCA_021413465.1 Alphaproteobacteria bacterium
CCGCCGCCACGCCGACGGACGACATGCGCGC
Source organism: Alphaproteobacteria bacterium (assembly GCA_021413465.1). Taxonomy (GTDB): domain Bacteria; phylum Pseudomonadota; class Alphaproteobacteria; order Micropepsales; family Micropepsaceae; genus SZUA-430. The sequence continues at coordinate 32 of JAIOQG010000120.1, forward strand.
AAAGATCCTCGCCGAAGCGCTGCCCCACGTCCCGTTCGACGGCTGGAGCGACAAGACGCTGCGTGAAGCGGCCGCGCGCGTTGAGGCAACCGACGCCGAGCTCAAATCGGCCTTCCCGCGCGGCGCCGCCGACGCGATCATCGCCTTCTCCGACGCCGCCGACCGCAACGCCGCCGACGCGATCAAAGAAGCCGATCTCAAAGCGATGAAAGTGCGCGAGCGTGTGACGTTCGGCGTCCGCGCCCGCATCGAGGCGGTCATGGAACACAAAGAAGCCGCCCGCCGCGCCGCCGCCGTGCTCGCCCTGCCGCAAAACGCCGTCGACGGCGCAACCTGCGTCTACCGCACGGTCGACACCATCTGGCGCTCGATCGGCGACACCTCGGCCGATTTCAATTTCTACACCAAGCGCGCCCTGCTCGCGGGCGTCTACACCTCGACGATGCTGCATTGGTTCGCCGACAACAGCGAAGACGCCGAAGAAACCTGGAAATTCCTCGACGCCCGCATCGCCAACGTGATGCAGATCGAAAAGGTCAAATCGCAAGTCATAAAATTCGCCGAAACACTACCGAACCCGCTCTCGATCCTGGGCGCGCTAAGACACCCGCGGCGGTAACGTCATATGTCACGCGATAGTTCAGTCGACGGGGCACGGGCGGCTTTGGCTGCGTTGGAAGCGCAAGAGACTCGAAAACTCGAAGCTGTTCGCGCCAAAATCGCACGATCGTTGGCCGACCCTCGCCCGTCGGTCCCGGCAGGCATCGTATTCGATCAAATAGATCAAATGCTCGAATCGCTTCGGAAGCGATGATCCGAGTTGCCTAGCTCCTCCAACTGCAGGCGCCGAGTGCGAAGCAAACCTGCTTTCGACGCTGGCGCGGGACATTTTCGGCGGCAAGATTTTTAAGATGTGGCGGCTCAACCCGCAGACGCGAGGGGCGGAGATTCTCGAATTTGCATCGAATGCAAGCGAATCCGTTGAGACGGAAACTAGGGCGCAGGTTTAGGTTGGGTCATCGTGCTCCAACCCAACAGGTGATGGCGTCATGAATCGTCGAATGGCTCTCCTCAGCCTGGCGTCAGCCCTTGCGATGCACGGGCTTGCGGGATGCGCACGCGCAACTGCGAAACTGCGCTACCGGCTCAAGATTGTCGTGAGGGTGGATGGCACAGTCCACACGGGCTCAAGCGTCATCGAAGCGCAGTTCCTTGACTTCGGGCAATCGATGTTTCGGGCCCCTGAGGCCGGCCGGTTTGCCACCAAATCGTGGGGTGAGGCTGTTGCTATTGATCTGAAAGATCGAGGGTTCCTATTCGGACTTCTGGAGCGACCGTTGGTAAGTACTGAGGGCTTTCAAGTTGGGCATCTACTCGATGTGCTTGCGAAATTCCCAGAAAACCAGCGTCGTCTCCCCGACAGCCTTCTCTCGCATGTCGGAAGTCTGCAAGGCGAGTTTGAACTTCGCGAACCTGATCGCCCGATATTGGTGCGTTTTCGAGACATTAGAGACCCGTCCACGGTTGAACTCGTCGATGCACGGCGAATATCAGCGCATTACGGCGATCGCGCTGCTCTTATGGAGGTCACAATTTCAGTGACGCAAGATCCGGTCACCACCGGGCTGGACGAGCGACTGCCGTGGTTGGAAAGCGCTGAACTCGCAAAGCCTGGCCGCACATTTGCCGGTAAGTTACCCCCGGGACCTCGTCCAGCGTCGCAGATGAGTTTGCCCGCGCAGCTAACCATCCACAACTTCAGACGAAACGGAGATTAGAGTCGGCACAGTGGCCGAAGGATGGTGTTTCAAAGCGCATGCAGCGCCCGCTGCAAAGCTCTACAATTGCGTCCGCTTGCCCACGCGCCGATTTCGGGAAAGCGCTGCGCGGGTTGTTCGATCAGCGTTACGTGTCGATCGATATACTAAGCGGTTACGAAGTCGACCCAAGTGCACAGAATCTCAGCTCGCAACTCACCGGTCCGGCCGCGTTCCCAGTGGATAGAGGCG
>JAIOQG010000415.1 GCA_021413465.1 Alphaproteobacteria bacterium
GCTGGGCTACAAAGTGGGTCAGCTCACGATCCGCCGCCTGCGCGAAGAAGCCGAACGCAGTCTAGGAACGCGCTTCAACATCAGCGGCTTCCACGCCCAAGTCCTGGACACGGGCTCCTTGCCGCTGGAAATCCTGGAAGCAAAAATTCATCACTGGATACAAACGTCGCGCTAGGCCGGAGACGGCCTACCGCCTCCAGCCCAGCCCGAGCAGCGCCACCACATAACTCGCGAAACCCAAAACGGCGAGCGCGAGGAGATAGAGTTCGGCGCGCAAGAACGTCATGCCGGCCATGGCCTCGTGCAAAGGCGGTGCCGCCAGCCACGCCACGGCGCCCGCGTAAGTCGCCGCGGCCAACATGCGCAAAGTGCCGGTGGTCAACCGCGCATCCAACTTCAAAAACCCGCGCGACCACGCAACGCCCGCCAGGCACAGCATGTTGATCCACGTCCCCAGCGCCGTCCCCAACGCCAAGCCTTCGACACCGAACGAGAGACCGGCGATCAGCACAAACTTAAGCGCCAGATTGCCGGCAATCGCGATGCCGGTTGCCACCACCGGCGTCGTGGTGTCGCCGCGCGCATGGAACAACGGCGTCACCGTCCTGAAGACCACAAAAGCCGGCAGCCCGGCGGCATAGGCAAGAAGCACCGAAGCCGCCGCCGCTGCCGCCGTCGCATTGAACGCCCCGCGCGCGAACAGGCCCTGCATGATGGCATCGGGAATAACGAAGAAGGCCGCCGTGCACGGCAGTGTCAGCAACAAACCCATTTCCGTCGCGCGGCTGAATGAACGGGAGGCCTTCGCCTCATCGCCGCTCGCGATCGACCGCGAAATTTCGGGCAGCAGAACGGTACTGAGCGCGATGGCAATCACGCCCATCGGCAATTGGTTCACCCGGTCGGCATAATAGAGCGACGTATAGGCGCCGGTCCCGAGATAACTCGCCAAAATCGTGTCGACGAACAACGCCAGCTGCACACCCGCAGCCCCCAAAGTCGCCGGTCCAAAACGCACAAAGAACTGACGCACATCGACCGTCAGTTTCGGCAGCACGGGCATCACGGGAAACCCGCCCGAGCGCGCCGCGATCGCCAACAACGTCACCTCGGCAAAGCCACCGGCAAACACGCCCCACGCCGCCGCATGCGCAGCACTTGGAAACAGAAAGGCGACGCTGAGCGCCACCGCCATCGCGATATTGAGCAACACCGGCGCCGCCGCGGCGGCCCAAAACTTCCCCTCCGCATTCAACACGCCGCCGATATGGGTTACGATCGCAACGCAAAAAAGATAGGCAAACGTGATCCGCGTCAGCTCGACGGCGAGCGCGAGCTGCTCGGGCCGTTCCGCAATGCCCGGTGCCAGAAACGTGACGATCCAAGGCATCACCGCGAACGCGATCGCAAGCAGGATCAGCTGAATGGCGATCTGCCATCCCAGCATGTTGCGCGCGAACGAACGCGCCGCCTCGCCCCCACCCGCACGCAGGCTCGTATACAGCGGCACGAACCCGGCGTTGTAAGCCCCTTCGGCGAAGATCGTCCGAAAATGGTTGGGCAGCCGGAAGGCGATCAAGAACGCATCCGACAACGGCCCAGAACCCATAACCGACGCCATGATGATATCGCGCACGAACCCCGTGACGCGGCTCAATAGCGTGAACCCTCCGACCGAAAGCAGCGAACGAAACATCTAGGGCGAAACCCGAATCCGTGGCGTGACAGGGCCGAACATCGCACGGTTTGCGGCCGTCACAAGGGCAACGAGCGTCACAGGCAGGCTTAAGAATTCAACTGCCCTAACGAATTCACGCCCCAAAACCCAAGCCCAAGCACCCAATCACCACGACATGCGCATCCCGACCGACGCGCTCTGCACGGTCTGATCGGGGCTCAACGACACGTCGTAATCGGCATAGACAACCACGTCCGAGCTCAATGGTGCCGTAATGCCGGCGCCGGCGATCAAACTGTCGCGGGCAAAGTCCTTGCCGCGAACCGTAAACGGCACGCCGGGCGCGCTCGACAGCGCCGCTTCGAACGTGCCGTGATCGTCCATGTATTCATGACCCCACATGACACGGGCGTCCGGCACGATCTTGCGCCCGCTCTCGAGCTCGAACGGATAGGCGACCCGCGCCCCCATCATGCTCTTCAGCGACGTGTGATCCGCCCCCTGCACGATCAGCAGATTGCCACCGGCCGTTCCGCGTTCCGTGTAGCCGTCGGTCTGAAGCGCGGCAAAGCTCAACGCCAACACCGGTTCGATGCGCATCGAATAGGCTTCGAACACCTTGCCGGCTTCCGCATAGGCCGAGATCGTGGTGCCGCGATAACTGCCGTCCGCC
>JAIOQG010000416.1 GCA_021413465.1 Alphaproteobacteria bacterium
GTACCGGTCGTCGAACCGGCGTAGTGCGATGGCGGCACCGACGGCACGGTTCTCAATCCCGGATTGAGATTGGGTGCCACCAATTGATGGATCGGTGTTGCGGCGAATGCGGCAGTGCCGATCATTCCAAACGCCACTGCAATCGTAAGTGTCCGCAACATGACCCTGATCCCCATTCTTTTCGAGCGTGTCCGCAGTGTAACGAATGTTGCGACGGCATCCACCGTCAAACATCCACAACCTTAACGCGCCCGATCGAGGTTAATAGCGACGTCGGGGTTAGCGCGCGGCTTCTATTTCGGCGAAGAGCGGTTCGAGGCGTTTCTTGGCGAGGGGCGGCACGTAGGCGGCTTTTACTGCAGCCAAGTTGCTTTTGTCGCCACCGACCATCACCAATCCCACCATGCCCAGGCCGAGATGCGGCGTGCACTTGTAGAGATAGATGCCGGGCTTTTCGAATTTGAAGGTGATTTCCTTTTGCGCGGTCGACGTAAACAGCGCGACACCTTGCGGGATGCCGCCTTGGACGAAAGCGACGTTGTGGCCCGGGTTTGTCGCCACCCATTTCACGGTGTCGCCCTTGTTCACTTTCACGAGGCCCGGTTTGTAAGCGTTGGAGATGTTCGCGACCTTGTCGCGATTGAGCATTTCAACGACGACTTCGGCGGCGGTTGCCGATTGCGCCCCAATGGACGCTGAAACGAAAAGTGCGAGAGCTAAAGCGGAACGCATGGACGGTTACCTTTGCAGCGGTGTTGGGTCGGCATCAATCACTTCGTGGCACAAGAGCTAATCGGAACAGGCAATTGCCTCAAGCCCTGCGGCGATTTGGCTAAGGTTTGATTCTGAGAAAATCCCGCGTCATGCTGGCTTGGCAAGCTTGCTCGTCCACTGCGCGACGAGCGTCTCCAAAACGGGCAGCGGGACGGCACCATTCTCAAGCACGGTGTCGTGGTAGCCGCGAATGTCGAAGCGGAGCCCAAGGGTTGCTTTCGCGCGCTCTCGTAGCTCAAGAATTTTATTCTTGCCGATTTGATAAGCACACGCCTGGCCCGGATAAACGAAGTAGCGATCGATCTCGCGAACGATGTTGTCGCGCGTGAGTGCCGTGTTGGCCAGGAAATAGGCGACAGAGCGTCGGCGGCTCCAGCCCTTGGCATGGATGCCGGTGTCGACTACGAGGCGGCAAGCGCGCCAAAGTTCCATCGTGATGCGTCCGACCTGATCGAGCGTATCCTTGTAGAGACCCATCTCGGTCGACAGATACTCGGTGTAAAGCGCCCAGCCTTCGACGTAGGAGGTGAAGAACAAGTACTTCCGGAAGTCGGGAATATTCTTCGTTTCCTGAGCGATCGAAATCTGCAGATGGTGGCCGGGGATGCCTTCGTGAAAGGCGAGCGCGGCCATCTGCCATTTGGGCAGCGTCGCCATCGAGGCCAAGTTGTAAAAGACGTAGCCGGGACGCGACCCGTCGGGCGTCGGCGAATTGTAGAAGGCGATCGTCTGGCCGCCTTCGAGGAAAGGCTCCATGCGCTTCACGTCGACGGACGCCTTGGGAAGTGCGCCAAACACCGACGGCAACGCCGCTTTCGCTTCGCCCAGCAGTTTGCGGGCGCGCTCCAAATAGTCCGCGCGGCCTTGATCGGTGGTTGGGTAAAGATAGCGCGGGTTCGAGCGCAGATCTTGATAGAAGGATTTTAGCGAGCCGCGAAAGCCCAGCTTTGATTTGAGCGTTTCCATTTCGGCCGAAAGCCTCGCCACTTCATCGAGGCCAAGTTTGTGAATTTTGGCGGCGGGCAGGTTCAACGTCGTGTGGTTGGCGACGCGTTCGTCATAGAATGCAGCGCCCTGGGGAAGGGTTCCCACACCGTGATCGGTCTTTACTTTCTTCGCGATCGACGCGCTCGCCGCGATAAAGCGTGCGTAGGCGGGTCCGAGATTTTGGGTTAGCGCCTGTTGGGCGTCCGCGAGGAGTTTGGCCTTTTCATCCGCGCCTGCGTTCAGTTTCTCAAGTTTGGCTTTGAAATCCGCGTAGATATTGCACTCGCCGTCGCCCTCAAACGGCGCGCCCTTGGCGACCTGCTTTGCATC
>JAIOQG010000121.1 GCA_021413465.1 Alphaproteobacteria bacterium
CGCCGGTGTCGAGCGTGAACTTACCGGGAATGCCGTCGATGTCGCCTGCGACTTCGGGCGTGCGGTCGTTCAGAGCCATTTCGACGCGGGTGCCGGGGCCGCGATAGGCGAAGCCTTCCGGTTCGATCAGCGTGATGCGCGCATTCTCGTAATCGGTGACGACGACGAAGCGTTTGAAAACCTCGTAGCCGATTATGCCGGTGATGGGCTTGCCCTCGACTTCCTTGAACGATTCGAGCGCGATGACGACGAAGGTTTGCTTTTCGAGAAAGGCGCCGCCGACGTCGAGGCGATCGACGGTAGTGAAGCCCGCTTCTTGCGCTTTTTCGCCTGAACCGCGCGCCTGAATCGCGCCTTCGCTTTTGAGGCCGAGTTCGCGTGCGACCGTCGGTGTGATGACGTTGAGGCCGCCGGTGTCGAACAGAAACTCATATGGGCGGCCGTTCAGGCGCACGTCGAGATAGATGTGGTTGTTGACGAGGCGGAACGGGAACGTCGTGTTTTTGCCGCTCATGAAGCCGTAGTCGCGCGTCGGCGGGCCCGGCGGGGCGAAGGCGGTTTGCGGCGCGGCGTCTTCGAACACGACGCTGTCGACTTTGACGATGGTGTCGTATTTTGGCTCACCGTTCGTTTGGCGCGTGAAGAAGGGCACGAGGCGGCCTGAGACCGGGCGATAGTCGGAGAGAAACGTCGTGCGCAGTTCGCGCGAATTGCGTTCGGCGATGCGGTCGATGAGAAACGTCTTGGCGTCGATCCACATGTCGAACGGGCGGCCGCCTTCGGGCGTGATGTTCAGAACAAGGAACTTGCGACCGGCGCCGGGCGTTTCGCCGGCGAATGCGATTGCCGCCTTGGCGCGGTCGGCGTACCAAAACGCGTGCGCGCGGCGGTAGGCTTCGTTGATCGCAGCCTGGCGCTGGTCTTCGGAGCCTTGGATCGCGGTTTGGCCCGAGGAGTCCTGCTCCCACACTGTCTTGCCGTCGTAGCCGGAGGCGCCCGAGAACGCACCGAGTTTGAACGTGTCGACGAAGGCGCCGGTGCGCGCGTCCTCCAGGCTTTCGCCGGGGCCTTTGAGGCCCGAGGTTTCGATCTGCATTTTAGTTCGAATGAACCGCGCCGTGTCCCAGGCGGCGCCGCCAAGGGCTGCCTTCGTGCGCGCGAGGATGTCGGCGACGCGCAGGTCGGGGGCGGCTTCGGCGGTGGGAATTGCGAAGACGGCGATGACGAGCAGGGCAAACAAACGTTGCATGGCGGGTTCCAGCCAGGTTGAAATTGTCTTCGATAGTAGTTAGTACTACTACTATGAAGAATCAAGCCGCCGATGCGCTCACGTTTTTGGGATTTTCCGAGATCGAAGCGCTGGTTTATTGCCACTTGCTGCAGGAAAGCCCCGCGACCGGCTATCGGGTGAGCCATGCGATCGGCAAGCCCACGGCCAACACATACAAAGCCATCGCGGCGCTGGCGCTGCGCGGGGCGATCATCATCGACGACAGCGAGAGCCGGTTGTGCCGCGCGGTGCCGCCGTCGGAACTGCTCGACCGGTTGAAGCGCGAGTTCGAGGGGCACAAGCAAACGGCAGAGAGCGAGCTTGGCAAGATACGACAGGCCGAGGGCGACGACCGGGTGTATCAGCTGACGTCGATCGCGCAGGTGTTCGAGCGGGCGCGCGCGATGCTCGACGGCGCGAAGCAGGCCGTTATGCTCGATGCGTTTCCGCATGCGCTCGGGCAGCTCACGGCCGATCTGCTGCGGGCGGCAAAGCGCGGCGTGAAGATTGCCGTGCGCGCGTATGAGCCGGCGCGGATCGGCGGCGTGGCGATCGTCGTCACCGACGAGGCGGCGCGCGTGCGCGCGGCATGGCCTGGCGAGCAGCTGAGCATGGCGGCCGACGGGGATCAGTTTTTGACCGCGCTGCTGTCGAAAGACGCGCAGTCGGTGCATCAGGCGGTTTGGAGCAACAGCACGTTTCTATCTTGTCTGCAGTACAACGCTTTGCACGGGGAGATCGTTTCGACCGACATGCGTCTCAACCGGCGCGGCGACAGCACGCTTGAAGCCTTGAGCCTGACGCGATTGAAGCCGATGGGCTTTCTGAAGCTGAACGAGAGGTACGGCGATGCCGCCTCCGCGCGGCGGCGCAAGAAGGCTACATCGTAAAGAATCGGGCGGCGAAGAGGGCGAGGTTTCCGATGAGGGCACCGATCGCGCCACCTAGGATCGGTCGTTTGCGCCAGAGGCGGGCGCCTAAGAGGCCGCCGGCGATCGCGCCCGGCCAGCCGAGCACGGGGGAGAAAACAAGCAGGTCCCACCACGTGATGTTGATCGAAATGTCCGACATGCAGTCCCCGCGCGCAGCCCCAGGCTTGTGCGGATCAGCATAATCAGGTTCATCTCCAATAGCGACAAACTGGGAGCGACTATGCGGCGCGATCATGCAACACCGTCCGGCCAGGTGCATCGGATTTGGATCGATAGCGATGTCTTAAAGAGCAATTTGCTTGGCGATCCGACGCGACGGATCATCGACGTCTATGTGCCGCACGGTCATGACGGGCGCGGGTTGCCGCTGCTTGTCGATGTCGTGGGGTTTACGGCAGGCGGACCTGCGCATTCGAACTGGAAGAACTTCGGCGAAAATTTGCCCGAGCGGTTGGATCGCCTGATCGCTTCGGGCGAGATGCCGCCCGTCGTCGTCGCCCTGCCCGATTGCTTTACGAAGCTCGGCGGCAATCAATATATCAACAGTGCGGCGATGGGCCGGTGGGCCGATTTTCTGTTGCAGGAAGCCGTGCCGCTTGTCGAACGGACGTACGCGTGCGGCGGTTCAGGCAAGCGCGGGTTGTTCGGGAAGAGTTCCGGCGGCTACGGCGCCATTGCGCATGCGTTGCTCTATCCGGATTTCTGGTCGGCGGCGGCTTGTCATTCCGGCGACATGGCGTTCGAGCTGGCCTATCTGCCCGACATGCCGGGCGTGCTGCGTGCCTTGAAGCCTTTCAACAACGACATCAAGGCGTGGCTGAACGACTTTTTCGGCAAGAAGAAGGCCAGCGACAAAGACATTCATGTGCTGATGGATTTCGCGATGTGCGCGACCTACGACCCCGATCCCAGCGCCTTTATGGGTGTGCGTCTTCCGGTGGATGTGGAAACTTGCGCGATCATCCCGGAGCGGTGGAACAACTTCTTGGCGTGGGATCCGGTCGTGATGGCCGAGACGCGCGGAACGGGCATGAAAAAGCTGAAGGCGCTGTACATCGATTGCGGCGATGTCGATCAGTACAACCTGGTCTACGGGGCGCGGCGGCTGAACCGGCTGCTCAAACGCTTGGATGTGCCGCACATTTACGAGGAGTTTTCCGACGACCATTCGTCCGTGGACTACCGCATGGATGTGAGTTTGCCGATTTTGGCGAAAGCGCTGGCGGGTTAACCCTTAGGCGCTTGCGGCGCGCGGCACATTCCGTTTCACTGTCGCGGTCGGCAAAGATCGACCTGGAAAATATGGGCGGACATGAGGCTGCGGGCGAGCATTCTGGGTGGGGGATCGTGGGGCACGACGGTGGCGTCCCTGGTCGCGCGAAATGTGCCCACGACGATTTGGGCGCGCAGCGCGGAAACCGTTCTTGAAATCAATACGTCGCGCAGCAACGAACGCTATCTGCCCGGCGCGCGTCTACCGCAAGGGTTGAGAGCGACGCATTCGATCGAAGAGGCGGTCCGCGACGCCGATGTGGTGGTGATGGGCGTGCCGTCGCAATCGATGCGCGAGACGCTGCGCGAGGTCGGCAAGCATATTCGCGCCTGGGTGCCGTTGATCAGCCTGTCGAAGGGACTTGAGCTCGGCACGAAATTGCGCATGACGCAGGTCATTGCCGAAGAGCTGCCCGGACATCCGGCCGGAGTTCTGACGGGGCCGAACTTGGCCAAGGAAATCATGTCGGGGTTTGCGGCGGCGAGCGTGATCGCCATGGAAGACGAGGTCATCGTCCGCGAGCTGCAAGGCATCTTCAAAACCGGGCTGTTTCGGGTTTATACGAACACCGATGTCGTGGGTTGCGAATTGGGCGGCGCGCTCAAAAACGTGATGGCGATTGCGGCCGGCATGGGCGACGGTTTGAGCGCGGGGGAAAACACGCGCTCGGCGGTGATCACGCGCGCACTTGCCGAGGTGACGCGGCTTGGCGTCGCCATGGGCGGGCGTCCGGAGACGTTTCCGGGTTTGACCGGCATGGGCGATCTGATCGCGACTTGCACCAGCCCGCAAAGCCGAAACCGGCAGGTGGGATTCGAACTCGGCAAGGGTCGTAAAATTGCCGACGTGCTGGCCGGCATGCGCCAAGTGGCGGAAGGCGTGAAGTCGGCCTCGACCGTGCTGCAACTCGGCGAGCATTACGGGATCGAAATGCCGATCGCACATGAGGTCAACGGCGTCATCAACCAGGGCCGCACGGCACAGGATGCGTTTCGCGGCTTGTTGCGGCGTACCGCCGGCTCGGAAGCGGATCCGGGATGAACAAAATCGTCGACGCTCAAGTCTCCGGCGCTCCGCTGCCGCAATGGCCTGCTCCGCCGGGCGCGCGCGTCCTGTTCCTGACCGAAAGCCGCACCGCCACCGAACGGCAGGTGCTGGAACGTTGGATCGAGACGACGCGACCGAAGGAAACGTCTGCGGAGGCGGTATCGTTTCTGGGGCTGCCTTCGACGGCCGACGAGTTACAGGCGTTCGGCAATCATTTGGCGCCGCATCTTACGGATGGCTCCGTTCTGTTGGCGCCGCTCCGGATCGCGTGGTTGCCGCGCGAACAAGGCGGCGAGCGCGCGGCGCGACTGTCGGACCTCATCATGTTGCGCGATCCGCGCCGGCCGCGCGAAGCTGAGCAGAAGCGCGTCGTGCAGGTCGAGCCCGAGCGTTGCCGTGTGGTCGCGGGACAGCCGGCGAGCATTGCGCAGCTGAGCGAGCGCGCGAAACAGGCGGGCGATGCCGATGCCGGCGATGCGCACGCTTTTGCAGAGTTCGTTTCGCGCCAAGCGACGCTGGCGCTAGAGCGGGCGGAGTACCGGCTCATCGGACGGCGCTACAAACTGCCCCGGCTCGTGCGCGAACAGATCGTGGCGTCGCGGCGCTTTCGCGACGGTGTGGCCGAGGTGGCGCGCAAGTTGAAGCGCAGCGACGCTTCGGTGACCAAGGAAGCGCTCGTCTACCTGCACGAATTGCGCACGGCGCACAGCCCCTTTGCCATCGACATGATGATGCAGCTGGCGCGGTCGTTGTTTTCGCGCGGGTACGGAACGCAGATCGACTACGACCAAGCGCAGATCGAGCGCACGCGCATGGCGTTGGAACGGGCGCCGGGCATTATTTTGCCCAGTCACAAATCGAATCTCGATTCCGCCGTCACGTCGGTCGCGTTTGCCGATAACCGCCTGGCAACGCCGACGACCTTTGGCGGCATCAATATGGCGTTTTGGCCGATGGGCACGGTGGCGCGCAAAGCAGGGCGCGTGTTCATCCGGCGCGATGTTAGGAACAACCCCGTCTATAAATTCGTGCTGCGCGAGTATCTGGGTTATCTGGTCGAGAAACGCTTCAGCTTGGAGTGGTACATCGAAGGCGGACGGTCGCGCACCGGCAAGTTGTTGCCGCCGAAATTGGGTCTTTTGACCTATCTCGTTTCGGCTTATCGCGAAGGACGCGTCGACGATTTGATGTTGATGCCGATTTCCATCGCTTACGATCAACTGCACGAGGTCAGCGAGTTTGCCGCCGAGGCGCAAGGCGGCAAGAAAAAGGCGGAGAATTTAGCCTGGTTCGTGCGGTTCTTCCGGGCGCAACGCTCGCCGTTCGGGCGCATTTACTTCCGTGTCGCCGAACCGGTGTCGATGCGCGAGATGTTGGGGCCGCCCGACGGCGGGAAATCGGAAGGCGACGAAGAGACGCTGGCGACGCAAAAAGTCGCGTTCGAGGTTTCGTGGCGCATCAACGACGTCACGCCGATCACGGGCACATCTTTGGTGGCGCTGGTGCTTTTGGCGCAGCGCGGGCGGGCTTTGACGCTCGAGCAGACGCGTGAGGAACTGGACGACTATTTGACGTCGGCGACGCGGCGGCGGTTGCCGCTGGCGCCCAGCGCGCGACTGCCCGACATCGAGGCGACGCGACGCATTCTCGATGCGTTGGCTCAACATCAAGTGGTCAGCGTGCACAAAGGCGGATTGCAGACCGTCTTCAGCATCGGCACCGATCAGCATATGGCGGCAGCGTTCTACCGCAATACGATCGTGCACTTCTTCGTCAACGCGGCGATTGCGGAACTCGCGCTGCTGAAAGCCGCCGAGCAGCCGTTCGAAGAGCGCGAGGCCGCGTTCTGGGACGAGGCCTTGCGGTTGCGCGATATTCTGAAATTCGAGTTCTTCTTTAAGGACAAGAACGAGTTTCGCGCCAGCCTCGATGCGGAGCTGAAATTGCAATCGCCCGACTGGCGCGAGACGCTGGCGCGCGGGCGCGAGTCGACGTTGGCGCTGCTCAAAGGTTTCCGGCCGCTATCTGCGCATAGCGTGTTGCGCTCTTTCTTCGAAGCCTATGTCGTGGTGGCCGATACGCTTGCGGTCGTCGACCCCGGCATCGTCGACGAGAAGAAGTTGCTCGTGGATTGCGCGGCGGTGGGGCGGCAATACATGCTGCAGAAGCGGATTCAGAGCGCCGAGTCGGTGTCGAAGCACTTGTTCCAAACGGGACTGCAATTGGCGCGCAATCAAAAGCTGTTGGAGGCGACCGACGATGTCGCTGGACGCCGGCGCGCGTTCGCGGCGTCGCTTGGCGATGTGATGCGGCGCATCGATACGATCGAGGCGTTGACGCACGAGCGGGCGCGCGAGCAGACTCTGGTTTAGCGTTTGCGCCGCTTCTTTACGCCGAGCAACTTCAGGCCGCCGTCGGGCCAATCGCCCAGCGTTGCGACGAAGAGGTCGCGCACGGCGTCGATGCGCTCATCGAGGTCCTCGAGCGTCCAGTCGGCGACGCTGATCGGCGGCAGGACCGTCACTTCCACCGTTCCCGGGCGCATGAAAATCGCGTCGCGGGCGCCGATGTCGTCGGCGTTGCGGATGACGATCGGAACGATGGGGATGCCTGCCGTCATCGCCATGCGGAAGGCGCCCTTTTTGAACGGCAGCAGTTCGCGGCCTTGAGCGCGCGTGCCTTCGGGGGCGATGACGATCGAGATGCCCTGCCCCGCAAGATCGACGACCGACTTCATGGATTCGAGCGCTTTCTTCGTGTCCGAGCGGTCGATGAAGGCGACTTTCATCAAGCGGCCGACCGGGCCCATCACCGGGTGCATCTCAAGTTCTTTTTTGGCGACGCCGGTGTAATCGACACGCAGCAATTTGCCGACGATGAAAGCGTCGAAATTGGTGCGGTGGTTGAAAACGAACACGGCCGGGCGGTGCGACCACAAATTCTCCTCGCCCGTGACCTGCAACTTCACGCCGGCAAAGGCGTGCAACACATCGCCCCATTGCGGCACGAGGATGTTCAGCGCCGAGCGCACATCGTTGTTGAGAATGCCTGCCGCCGTTGCGAAGGTTGCGATCGGTCCGATGGTGGCGATGGCGGCGAGGTTGCGTGCCAGCTGATCCATGCCGATGCGGCCGCGGCTTGAGAATTTTTGCACCGGCCAATTGTGCGTGCGGGCGGCTTGTTCGAGCTTTTCCTGCGGGTTCGTCGGCCTTGGGTTGCCGACGCTCAGCATCAGCGGCACTTCTTCGTTGCCGTCCGCGTAAGCGTAGGAGCGCTTCAATTCGATGCGGTGCTTCTTTGCGAAAGCCTTGATCGCATTGGCCTTGCCCTCGCCCCAGAGCGGCGCATCCTTCGGCTTGCCGGTCATGCGGCCATCGACGACTTCAAAGCGCGTGCACAGGACGTTTTCGACGCCGAGGAATTTCGCGGCGGGTTCAACCTGGAACGGGGTCGCCGACGACGCGATGATGAGGGTGTGGCCCTTAGCGCGGTGGGCTTCGAGGCGGCGTTTCATTTCCGGAAATACGCGGTCGGCAATGCGCGCTTTGAAAAGGCGCTCGCCTTCTTGCATCAAATCGCTTTCCTTTCGGCCGCGCCAACTGGCGGCCGTGAAGGCGATGAGTTCCTTAAAGCCGGCAAGTCCCAAAACGCCGCGCGCGGCGAGCGTCGCCATGCCGATCAATTCGCGCGCCTTGATGTCGCCCTTCATCAGCCGCGCTTGCGCGACGTCGAGGGCGGAGTAGCCCGCGATCAGCGTGCCGTCGAAATCGAAGATGGCGGCGATCGATTTGCCCGAGGGGCCTTGCTCGATTTCCTCGACCGAGCCCACGCGCGCAGCCGTCTTCGCGACCGCGGCGGCAGGCGCGCGGGCTTTTCGAGACATGGAAGTGTCGGCTTTCTTATGCTGCACGTCGGACCGCCCCAGAACGACCGCGATAGAGCCCAGCTAACACTGCTGCGCGCACGCGGTCAAAGTCAGGGGCGCAGTATAGGAAACGGGAGTGAACGAGGCGGAAACGCGGTCTTCTGCATGGATTCTGAGGCTCGGAGCGGTGCCGCGCGCCTTAGAGCCGCGCCGCGTCGAGGCTGGCGGACACGGCTTTGAGGCCGCCCGCGAGTTCGTCCGGGGTCGGCCAGCCAAAGCCGATGCGCATGAAACGCTTGTCCTGTTCGAACCAATGGCCCGGGCCCACACAGGTTGCGTGCACCTGGGTCAGCGCGCGATAGAACGCTTCGACGTCGATACCGGCATCGCTGCGGATGCGCGGGAAGCAGACACAACCGCCTTGCGGGCGCACCCATTCGAGGCGCGGTTCGCGCGCGATCCAGGCCGCAACCGTGGCGACGGCGCCGCTTAGGTCGCGCGCGACCGTCGCCAACCAGGGCGCGCTTTGCGCCAAGGCCGCTTCGGCGATTTGTTCGTCGACGATGCTGCCGCAAATGCCGATCTGTTCTTTCGCGGCGAGGAAGCGTTCCATCAGCTTCGCATCGCTGTTGACGATCCAGCCGACGCGCACGCCCGGAATGCCGTAGGACTTCGACACCGACGCGACGGAGATGGCGCGCGGGCTTAAGGCGGCGGCGACGGGGAGCTTAGGCACAAACGACATTTCGCGATAGGTTTCATCCACGAGAAGATGAATGCCGCGCGCCTCGGCAAGCGCGATCAGGCGGCGCAACGACGCCTCGTCCAGCGCGACGCCGGTCGGGTTGTGAGGGGTGGTGACCGAGATCAGCTTCGTGCCGGCGCGCACGAGGCGTTCGATGCGATCGACGTCGAGACGGAAGGCGTCTTCGAATTTCAGGTCGACATAGTCGATGGCGCAGCCGATGGCGCGCGGCGTTTCGATGTTGGTGGCATAGTTCGGACGCACGACGATTAGATGATCGTTTTTTTCGAGCAATGTGGTTGCGATGATAAACAGCGCCGCGGAGGCGCCCGCCGTCGTCAAGACGTCCGTTTCGGCGACGCCGCTTTGATTTGCGATCAGCGTGCGCAATCCCGGCGCGCCGCGATGGGCCCC
>JAIOQG010000372.1 GCA_021413465.1 Alphaproteobacteria bacterium
AGACCTGCGGCAGACAAATGAATCACCCGTGCGCCTTGCCATCCGCGCGCTCATCAAGGGCTACGGCCGCCGCAACAAGGCGCGTCGCATACTGATGGAAACGCTGATCGCCACCGGCCACAGCGACGAAATCGCAAAGCCCGTGCAAGACATCGCCGATCTGATCGCGACCCACGGCGCGCACCTGTTGCCTGCGAATACGCAAGCCCCCTCGCCGATCGCTCTCTTCGTCCTCACCCGCGCCGTCGACAGCGTCGTGCGCGCCGCCACCTACGAAGACGCGAAATTCATCGCCTCGCGCGAATTCGAAGACGAACTCACGCGCTTGGTCTTGGCCTACGTCACGGCGCCGGCGCGCTAAATCCGCCGCACGGCCAATCCAAGGCGCGCGACGCCCGTCCCTGGCATTTCTTAACCCAATCACACGCGGTCGGCCGGAGCTCGCAAAGGCAACAGCGCACGCAGCCGTCCGTCCTGCAAGTAAAGTCCTCCCCAAGCCAAAACCGCGAGATAGACTCCGAACATCATGTGGCTGAAGATCGGGTTTCCGACCCGCAAATGTGTCGCCACGGCTCCGCCCATATAGGCGGTCAGCAATATCGCTCCCAAAACGGATGTTCTTGGAACCGCGTAGAGCAAGGTACAAAGCAATGCGAGGACGCCCAGCCCGCGGGCAAGATCGGTTGACGCCGGATAGCCCAACTCCGCGATCGTTTTGATCACGATATCCAGAGGAACGAGCTTCATCGCCCCATCGAGCAGCATGAAGGCGATGACGAGCCCGCTCATCGCATAGCCCATCCATCGCATAGTTTTTTCTGTCGGTCGCATTTTGAGTCTCCTGTGAGCCAATCGATCGAAACGCGGCGCTTCATGCCGTTGCCGTCTGAGGGGTCGTCACCATCCAAGGCGTGCCGAAGCGGTCGATCGCCTTGCCGAAGCGTGACGCAAACGGCGTCGTCATCAGCGGAACTTCGACCACGCCGTCATCTGTCAGCGCGGCGAACAAGCGCTCTGCCTCTAAGTCGTTGGCGGCCTGCAGCGCGATCGCATAGCCCACGCCCTTTCCGCCCCCGTCGCGCCGGCCGTCCGACGCAAAAATTATACTGTCGCCGAGGCAAAGTTCGGCATGCATGATCTTGTCGCCGGCGTCGGGTGCTGCGCCGGGAAAGTCGCGGAAGTGCACGAGAGCCCGCACTTCGGCGCCCAGCCTGTCACGGTAAAATGCGACGGCTTTGGTGCAGGTTCCGGAAAAGAAAAGATAGGGATGTGCGTTCATTTTTGAGCTCCATATCAATGCGTTGTGCCCACCTTGGCCAGCGCTGGTGCAACAATTAGCGCCTCCCACCGCTTATGTTTTGAACGAGAACGACAATTGCGGCTGGTCCCGAAGGAGTTTAGCCGGGGTCATCCCGATCAGATGCTTGACCGAGCGCGTGAGGTGCGCCTGGTCCGCATAACCGGCACTGTGGGTCACATCGAGAATCGAGCAGCCTTCTTTGAGCAGCACCGCCGCGCGCCGTGCGCGCTCAATTTGTTGAACGCTACTGAGCGTCAATCCCGTTGCCCGCAACACATGCCGTTGCACCGAGCGTTGACTCATGCGCGGCACGCCGCCGACGACGGCGTCCTCAATGTCGGCGTCGCGCGTAATCACGCCGGTGGTCGCCAACCTAGCAACGAAGTCTTCGGCGTTGTCAAAACTCGGTATTTCCCAGCTCAACCCCGAAAACCAGAAGCGGCCGTCGGGCAAGATAGGCAGATTGAGATCCCGATGATCGTGCAGGCTGACGCTGTCTATGCGTGGAAAGTAGGTGCCCAGTCGGAACCGTATCGCCAGCCACTCGCCCTCGGGCGGGCATTCCACCGTCGTCGCGTGTGTGACCGGTCCGCGCAGCGTCGCTGCCGCAAAACCCGGGAGCCGCGTGAAGACAATTTCGATGTTGCCTTCTGCCATAGACAGGAAAGTCCCACCGCTTTTGCTGTGAGACCGCCAAACGCGTTCCACGAACCGCGACGATGAGGGTCGATCCTGGAAAACAAGCAGCATTCGAATCCAAGAGAAAGGTATTGGTCCGAAGTCCCACCACAGCACAACGAGCGTGCCATCTCCAACGCACAATCTCGTGCCTGACCGATCGTGCTCACCGTGGCCAAAAGTGCTCGCGTCTGGTGAGCAAGCCGGCTGGAGCAATTGCTCCGGCCGGCCGCATAATCAACTACTTCGGCGCAGCGGGCGTAGCCAGCGGCGGGCCGCTGAATTCCGCTTCGATGATGATGTCGACATTGTCGCTGACGCCAAAGGTCGTACCCGGCGGCGGCACGCCTTCTTTCACGCCGAATGCTGCCCGCTGCAGCGATCCGTGCGCCGAGAATCCGATGCGCGCTTGCGGCTCATATTGATTGCCGGCATAGCCGCCGTTGAACGTCGCGTCGAGCGTCACGGGCAAGGTCACGCCGCGCATGCTGAAATCGCCCGTGATGCGCGCCGTGTTCGCGCCCGTCAATTCCACCTTTGTTGACTTGAAAGTCATCTGCGGGAATCCAGCCGCATCAAGCCACTTTGCGCCCAGCAATTCATCGACAAAACCTGCCGGCGGCGCGGGCAGAGCGAGCGACTTGGCGTCCACCGTCGCCGTCACGCTTGAGGCGGAAGGATTAGCCGGATCGAGCTGCAGCTGCGCATCGAAATTCGTGAACCGCGCCGTATAGTTCGAAAACCCGAGATGATTAACGCGAAACGAAAGGCTCGCATGCGTCTTGTCCAACGTATATGCCCCGGCCGGCGCCTCGGTTTTCATCGGCACGGGCGCCGCCGCCACCGCCTCGACCGGAGCGGTTTCAACCTTCGCTTCATCCTTTTTCGGTTGCTCACCCGACGGCGAACATGCAGCCAATACGATCAACCCAAGTCCCAAAACAATGCGCTTCACAATGCCTCTCCCGACAAGTCGCTAAGGTTCCGGCGCGTCGACATAAAGCACCGCCGGCCATCATGATGGAGTCGAACCGTGCCCTGTCAAGCACCCGTGCGCGTAAAAGCCATCACCCAGTTCGTCTCCCATGTCGCGCCGCCATCCGGCGAAAACGCTTGCTCCCAACCGGGCGAGGCCGTGTCCGTGCGCGTCCAACGAAACCGCACGCGAATGGGCCGCCCCTCGAATACATCGTCGGCATAGAAGGTGCCCACGCCATTCTCGAACGAACCGATCACCGGTGGATCGAGCGCGTGCGGCATGCGCGCATCCAGCCACCAGATCGACCACAAGCGCGTCTTGGAATCGAAGGCGCGCAAGGTAAGCGCGCGATAGCTGCCACCGGGCAGGCTGACCACATTGTCGTCGATATTGCCTTGCCCACCCATCACCTTGTACGCCGACGTCGTGCCGTCGAATTCCTCCCACGTGGAACTTCCTGCCAACCGCCCCTTAAGCCGCCGGTGCGACACGCTCCACGTGCCCATCAAAAAGTCGAAATCGCGCACGCCTACATCGTCCATAGCCTGACCTCCATAAGGTGTCGGCGCGCCGGTCTGCGCCTGCCGCCACATGTAGCCGCCAATAGCTGACATATGCTGTCAGTATTATGGGAAGGTTCGAAAAATGAATTGAGGCTCGCCAGCGGCCATTCGCCACAAAAAACGCTCTTCAACTCGTCACGCTCCCTGCCCTATGGTCCGCCCATGCAACCCATTGTTTCGATAAAAGGCCTGACCAAGACCTATGCCTCGGGTCTTCAGGCGCTCAAACCCATCGACCTCGACATCAAGAAGGGCGAGATCTTCGCCCTGCTTGGTCCCAACGGCGCCGGCAAGACGACGCTGATTTCGATCGTCTGCGGCATC
>JAIOQG010000411.1 GCA_021413465.1 Alphaproteobacteria bacterium
CACACGTCCATCGTCGACGAATATGTCGGCGCCGATCTTGTGCGCCTTGCGATCAGTTTCGTTGCGCCGCAGACGCTGGGTCTTGGGCATGCAAGCCTGGCCGAGGGGGGCGATGCGACGGCGATTTGCGCCGACAGCACGCTTGCAGGACTGCCGCTGACGGCCGGGTATTTGATCCATCTCGTGCAGCGCAACCGCACGGGCAGCGTGATGCGGTCGCGATTTTGGATCGGGGGCGAAAACATCAAAGCGCGGGGGATCGTCGGGCTTCCGGCGGCGGCGATCGCACGGACGCAATTGCGCCCGACCGAGAACGACGCGCGCGCGTTGTTGGTGCACTGCGCCCAGGAAATGCACCATCTGGGCACGTTCTTACTAGGGCTGTATGCGGCCTGCAAGGATATGGACTGACGTTCAAAAGGCACAGGCTGGCGATGCCCGCGCCCTGTTGCGGACCAATTTCCTTGTACCACCGATCACCATTTTACTGGTTGGATCGCGTCGAGGTTGTTTTGCAGCGAAATCCCGACTCGCGCGGCCTAACCTGTTATAGTTAGCGGGCAGAATTTTCTACCGGGAGCCTTCGGTCCATGTGGCGTGTTCTTCGTTGGGTGCTTTTGGTTTTGGTGTTGTTGGTTGGTGCGCTGGTGGCGCTGCCGTTCCTATTGCCGACCAGCGTCTACAAAGATCAGATTGTCGAGCAGGTGCGGTTGGCAACCGGGCGCGCGCTTGCGATCGACGGGGATTTGAAGCTTTCGTTCTTTCCGGCGCTGGGCGTCGAGGTGAACAAGGTGCGCTTTGCCAACGTCGCCGGTTCGCGGGACGCGGATATGGCGAGCATGGAGACGCTCGTCGTCGGCGCCGAGCTGTGGCCGCTGCTGTCGGGCAGTTTGAAGGTGACCGAGATCCGGTTGGTGAAGCCGGTCATTCATTTGGAAATCGACAAAGACGGCCGCGGCAACTGGTTGTTCGAACCGCAGTCGGCGACGCCGGGCGCACCGGTACCGGCGCAACCGTCGACGTCGACGTCGAGCGCGGATTTTAGTTTTCGCGACGTCACGCTGAGCGATGGGACGCTGACGTATCGGGACGCGCGTACCGGCACGGATCAACGCGTCGATGCGGTCAATGCGTCGGTGAAACTGCCGAGCCTCGATCAGCCGCTGACGTTTAAGGGCGGGCTGACGTGGAACAAAGAAGCGATCACGATCGATACCGAGGTTGCGAATCCGCGGGCGCTGTCGAGCGGCGGCAAAAGCGACCTCAAGACCAAGATCGATGCCGAAGTGATGAGCGCATCGTTTGCCGGCGACATCGATGCGGCGACGAGCGCGATCGCGGGCAAAGTCGATTTCAAGACGCGTTCGGCGCGGCGGCTTGCGGCGTGGGCCGGGGTCGACTTGCCGAAGGTGCGCGGGTTCGGGCCGATGGCTTTGAGCGGCGATCTAGAATCGACAACGGGGCGCATCGCGTTCAAGCACGCGAAGGTTTCGCTCGACGGCATGAACGGGTCGGGCAATCTGGCGCTGGAGACGGCGCGGGCCGTGCCTTACGTGAAGGGAGACTTCACGCTCGATCAGCTTAATCTCAATCCCTATATGGGTAGCGGCGCGGAGAAATCCGGCGGCGGTGGCGGCGGGGCCGTGGGCGCCTGGAGCGATGCGCCGATCGACTTGTCGGCTTTGAAGCTTGTCGATGCCGATCTCGATTTCGCGGTGAACGCGCTTCAAGCCGGCGGTTTGAAGATCGGACGTAGCGCGCTCGATATTGCGCTTGCCGGCGGCAAGATGCGCGCGACCTTGAAGCAGCTGGCGCTCTACGGCGGCAACGGCAGCGGTTTGATATCTCTCAACGGGTCTGGCGGTGTACCGCAGTTCGGGTTGGATGTGCGCGTGGCCGGAGTACAGGGCGAGCCGTTTTTGACGGACGCCGCCGGCTTCAACCGGCTGAGCGGTACCGCCAGCATCGTCGCGAAGGTCGCGGGCGGCGGACGTTCGCAGCGGGCGTGGATGAAATCGCTGGGCGGGACGGCTGCGATCAAGTTCGAAGACGGCGCGATCAAGGGCATCAACCTGGCTGAAATTGCGCGGACGATTCAATCGGCGCTGTCGGGTTCGGCAACTGGCGGTTCGGCGAAGACCGATTTTGCCGAGTTGAGCGGATCTTTCGTGATCCGCAACGGCGTGGCGGCGAACAAGGATCTGCGGCTGCTTAATCCGTTCGTGCGCTTGAACGGTGCCGGGATCATCGACCTTGGCAACCAGACGCTGGATTACCGCATCGAGCCGAAAGCCGTGTCCTCGATTAAGGGTCAAGGCGGGCAACACGACCTTGGCGGGATCGGTATACCGTTTCGCATTAAGGGTCCGTGGAGCAACCCGTCCTATGAGCCGGATTTGTCCGGTGTCCTGAATTCGGCCGTCGATTCGATCCTGAAGGGCGATAATCCGCTCGATAGCCTTAAGAACGGCGCGGGCGGTCTGATCCCCGGTTTGGGCGGGCAACCGGCACAACAAGAGGGTGCACCCGCCAAAAAGGGCGATCCTAAGAAGAAACCGAAGGGCGAGAACCCTCTCGATTCACTGAAAGGGTTATTGGGCGGCGGCAAATGACTGAAATGTTGTGTCTTTCAATTAACCGCCGTGTTGCCTAGGATCGACCGCCTGCGGAAGGTAAGGGGAAACGGCTTCGTCCGCATCATCCATGGCAGCTGATACAAAAGACGCTTCGGCAAAAGCACCGCTTAAGGGGTTTTCGCTGAGATCACGTTTGCTTGGCATTCCGGCGGGAGAGAAACCCGGGCCGGTGTCGCCGCTTGCTGCGCTTCAGCCAAGAGAACCAGAGCCGCCAGAACCGCAGGGTCCGACTGGCGAGCCGACAGAGGCGTCCGAACACATCGCCGACGAACCGACAAAAGTAGAAGCGGCTCCGGCACCCTTGCCATCGCCGCCCGACGATGCTGCCGCTAAAGCCGACAGTCGCGGCCGCGCGCCGACACCGGACAGCGATGACGGCGACCAGGACGAAGAGACCGAGCAGCCGCGCGTTGGACTCGCGTTGACGCCCCGGCGCAGTTCGCTGCTCTCGGTTGCGTTCGGTTTCGGCGACAAGAAGCCCGTCGCGCCACGGGCCGAACAAGCGCCGCCGACCGTTGTGGCGCCGGAACCCGAGCCCGAGCCGCCCGCGCAAGAGACTGCCGATATCATTCAAGCCGAAGCCGTTGAGGTGGTCGAAGAGCGGGCCAAGGCACCGTTCGAGGCGCCGGCAAAACCGGCCGCGGCCGAGCCGCCGCAGCCACGCTCCATATTGGCGGCCATACGCGGATCGGACGCGCCCTCAGCGATGCAAGAACGCGCGGCGAGCGCGTTTGAACAGCAACATGTGATCGACGAAGCGCCTGCCGTTGCTCCGGCGCCTGCCGAGCAACAAGCAATCGAGACCCCGCCGGCGGAAGAGCCCGTCGCGGCGGAGCCCATGCCGTTCGTTCGCTTCGGCGGCATCAAGAAGACGTATGACGGCGTGCAGCTGGTCGTGAAAGATCTGAACCTCGACATCGCGCGCGGCGAGTTTCTGACGTTGCTGGGGCCATCGGGCTCGGGCAAGACCACCACGCTGATGATGCTGGCGGGTTTCGAACAGCCGACGGCCGGCGAGATTTTTCTGAACGGCCAATCCTTGACGACGATGCCGCCGCACAAGCGCGGCCTGGGCTTCGTGTTCCAAAACTACGCGTTGTTTCCGCATATGAGCGTGGCGGAGAATTTGGCGTTTCCACTCGAAGTGCGAAAAACAAGCCGCAGCGAGATCAAAGATCGCGTCGCCAAGGCGCTGAACATGGTCGAGCTGCAAGGCTTCGACAAACGAAAGCCGCATCAGCTTTCCGGCGGCCAACAACAGCGGGTCGCGGTGGCGCGTGCCTTGGTGTTCGATCCGGAATTGGTTTTGATGGATGAGCCCTTGGGCGCGCTCGACAAGCATTTGCGCGAGCAGATGCAATACGAGCTGAAGCGCCTGCATCGCGAATTGGGCGTGACCATTGTTTATGTGACGCACGATCAGGGCGAAGCGCTGACGCTGTCGGACCGCATCGCCGTGTTTCACGACGGCACCATTCAGCAGTTGGACACGCCGACGAACGTTTACGACGCGCCGGCAAACGCCTTCGTTGCGGGGTTCATCGGCGAGAACAATGCTTTGCCCGGCAAGGTCGTTGCGATCAACGATACCGAGTGCACGATGGAACTCATCGGCGGCGCCAAGGTTCGGGCGGCGAACGGCAACTGCAATGCCGTCGGACGGTCCGGCGTGGTGTGCGTGCGGCCCGAGCATCTGACGATTTCGGCGGAGACGACGCCTGGCAGCAATCACGTGGCGGCGCTGATCGAGGATTTCATTTTCCACGGCGATCATTTGCGGGTGAAGCTGTCGGCACCCGGTATGCACGAAATATTCGTCAAGGCACCCGCCCGCGGCGCGCATTTCCCGGCGAAAGGGGTCGCCGTGACCCTGTCGTGGGACCCCAAAGCGGCGCGCGCTTTTGTATCCTAGGCGCCAACATCGATTTTGATTCGAGCTACGAGGAAGAGCCATGGGCCGTACCACCACCATCATCATTGCCGCCGCGGCCGCCGTCGTCATCCTGGCAGGCGTGCTGTTGTTCATGCTCGGGCGGGGATCGGAGACGGCCGTCAACGACCTCGACAAAGAAATGAGCGACATGGCACTTCCCAGCACGGACGCAGCCGCGCCTGGTGCAGCCCCGGCTGGAACTCTGGCCGGACGTTCGCTTGTCGTGGTGTCGTGGGGCGGCGCTTACACGAAGAGCCAGATCGAAGCCTATCACAAGCCGTTTGAAGCCAAGACAGGCGTCAAGATCAACTCGGTCGATTACACCGGCGGCATCGCCGAAATAAAAGTCCAGGTCGAAGCCAAAAACGTCAACTGGGATGTGGTCGACTTGGAAATCGCAGACGCGCAACGCGCGTGCGA
This sequence comes from Alphaproteobacteria bacterium, assembly GCA_021413465.1. GTDB lineage: Bacteria > Pseudomonadota > Alphaproteobacteria > Micropepsales > Micropepsaceae > SZUA-430. Next base: position 4,990 of record JAIOQG010000411.1, read on the forward strand.
CGAGGGACTCCTCGAAAAATTCGACGCCGGTATTCTGCCGCCAGCGCCGGACGGGACGCCCGCCGTTCAGGATTTCGTACCGAACGGCATCACGCCGTGCGCCGTGACGTCGATCATCTTCAGCCACATCGTCGCCTACGATTCGACGAAATTCGGGACCAACCCACCCAAAACGCTGGCCGATTTCTTCAACGTGAAGGACTTTCCCGGCAAGCGCGGCCTGCGCAAGACCAACCCGAAAATCAATCTCGAATTGGCCTTGCGCGCAGACGGCGTTCCCGGCGATCAGGTCTATCAGGTGCTGTCGACGAAAGAGGGGGTCGACCGCGCCTTCAAAAAACTCGATTCGATCAAGAACAACGTGATCTGGTGGGAGCCGGGCTCGCAGCCGCCGCAGCTTTTGGCCGACGGTCAGGTGACGATGACGACGGCGTTTAACGGCCGGATCTTCGACGCGCAAGTCACGGAAGGAAAGCCGTTCGTGATTATCTGGGACGGGCAACTGCAAGAGCTCGACGTTTTGGCGATCGTCAAGGGAACGAAGAACTTGGATGCGGCGACGCAGTTCATCGCCTTTGCGACGGACACGCAGCGCCTAGCCGATCAGGCGAAATGGATTGCCTACGGACCGGCGCGCCGTTCTTCGCTGCCGCTCGTGGGTAAGCATGCGATCAAGGGCGTGGAGATGGGACCGCATATGCCCAATGCACCGCAGAATTCGGCAAATGCGCTGCAGATCGATTTTCTTTGGTGGGCCGATCATCAGGAAGAGCTGAACCAACGCTGGAGCGCGTGGTTGGCCAAATAGGTTTCGCGAACTTTTCGAAAGTGCCGGTGGGGGAATGGGGACCGCAGTCGCAGTTGACGGCTTTCAGTTAGCCGAACAGTTCAAACGCTCGGGCAAACGCGCGCGGCGTGGAACGTTTCTGCTCGTGCTGCCTCTGCTTGCGTTTCTGACCGTCTCTTTCATCTTGCCCATCGCCAGCATGCTCAACCGCAGCGTCGAAGACGGCACCGTGTCGCAAATCCTGCCGCGCACCGCGGCGGCGCTGCGCGCATGGAACGGCAAGGGGCGGCCGCCGTTTAGCGCCTATTCCGCGCTCGCCGACGATCTGGTGCAGGCGCAGTTGCAGGATTCCATCGGCAAAGTCGCGACGCGGATGAATTTCGAGCGGGCGGGGATGCGTTCGCTTCTGATCAAGACGGCGCGCGTGGCGCAGACGTTCGAACCGCCCTATGCACAGGCCTTTAACGCGGTCGACTTGCAATGGAGCGATCCGGAAGTGTGGGGCACGTTGCGCCATGCGAGCGCGTTGCACACGGCGGGCTATTACGCGGCGGCGGTCGACGAAACGCGCAAGGCCGACGGCACGTGGATCGAAAAGCCGGAAGACGAACAAGTCTACATCATGCTGTTCCAGCGCACGCTTTGGATTGCGACCGTCGTGACGTTGCTGTGCTTTTTGCTCGGCTATCCGCTCGCCTATTACATCGCGCATCAGAGCGAGCGGACGCGCAATCTGTTGCTCATTCTGGTGCTGCTGCCGTTTTGGACCTCGCTACTCGTGCGTACGACGTCTTGGATCGTGCTGTTGCAGACGAACGGCCTCGTCAACGACGGCATCGCGCTGATCGGCGGCGAAGGGGCGCGGCTTGAGCTCATTCACAATATGACCGGCACGCTGATTGCGATGACGCATGTGCTGCTGCCGTTTATGATCTTACCGACCTATAGCGTGATGCTGTCGGTGCCGCCGCAGTTGACGCGCGCGGCGGTGTCGCTGGGGGCGACACCGTGGACGGCGTTCTGGCGGGTGTATTTTCCGATGACGCTGCCCGGTGCCGCGGCGGGAGGATTGCTCGTCTTCATCTTGGCGCTTGGCTATTACATCACGCCAGCGCTCGTCGGCGGACGAACCGGCCAGATGATCTCGAACATGATCGAATTCCATATGAAGACGTCGCTGAATTGGGGGCTGGCGGCTGCCCTCGGCGGCATCCTGCTTGGCGGCGTGGTCGTGCTCTACATCGCCTATGCCCGCCTGATCGGCCTCAACCGTTTGCGGCTGGGGTGAACGCAATGTCCGAACCCGCCAAACGTTTCGACCGCGCACGCATCGAGAAGGGGATTTCGACCGGCTTTGCGGTGGCGATATTCTTTTTCTTGCTGGCGCCGCTCGCCGTCATCATTCCGCTGTCGTTCAATGCGGAACCGTATTTCACGTTCACGTCCAAGATGTTGACCTTGGACCCCGACGGATTTTCGCTGCGCTGGTATCGCGACATCGCCGAGAATCCGCAGTGGTTTCAGGCGATCGGCAACAGTCTTTTGATCGCGATTTCATCGACGTTCCTTGCCACGGTTTTGGGCACGCTGGCCGCGATCGGCCTCGCGCGCAGCAACATGCCGTTTCGCGATTTCTTCATGGCGATCTTGATTTCGCCGCTGGTCGTGCCGATCGTCATCGCCGCCGGGGGCATGTATTTCTTTTATTCGAGCATCGGCCTGGCGCAGACGCATTTGGGTATCATTCTGGCGCACACGACGCTTGGCGTGCCGTTCGTCGTGATTACGATGACGGCGACGCTGTCGGGCTTCGACCGCAATCTGATCAAAGCGGCGTCGAGCTTGGGCGCCGATCCGATCACCGCCTTCTTCCGCGTGACGTTGCCGCTGGTGGCGCCGGGTATGATTTCGGGCGCGTTGTTTGCCTTTGCCGCTTCGTTCGACGAAGTGGTGACCGTGCTGTTCCTCGGCGGGCCGGACCAGCGCACAATTCCGCGCCAAATGTGGTCGGGCATTCGCGAGCAGATCAGCCCGACGATTCTTGCAGTGGCGACGTTGTTGATCGTGTTCTCGTCGCTGTTGTTGCTCGCGGTCGAGATGCTGCGGCGGTGGCATACGCCGCCAAGCGCTTCAGGCCGCTAAGCGGCGCTTTGCCTCGTCGTATTCGCGCTTGAGCTTCGCCACCACGTCGGCGACCGGGGTGATCTCCTGGATTTGGCCGACGCCTTGGCCGGCGCCCCAGATGTCTTTCCAGGCTTTCTTTTCCATGTTGCCGCCGGAGCCGAAATTCATTTTCGACTTGTCGGCTTCGGGCAGGTTTGCGGGGTCGAGGCCGGCGGCTGAGATCGAGGGCGCGAGATAGTTGCCGTGCACGCCCGTGAAGAGGTTCGAATAGACGATGTCGTTCGCCATCGTGTCGACCAGCATTTGCTTGTAGCGCGGATCGGCGTTGGCCTCGGTCGTGGCGATGAAGCGCGTGCCGAGATAGGCGAGATCGGCGCCCATGGCGAGCGCGGCCAGCACCGAACCGCCATGGGCGATCGAGCCCGAGACCAGGATCGTCTTGTCGAACCAGGCGCGCACTTCGGGCACGAGCGCGAACGGCGACAGGGTGCCGGCGTGACCACCCGCGCCGGCGCAGACGAGAATGAGACCGTCGACGCCCTCCTCCGCCGCCTTTTTGGCATGGCGGATATTGATAACGTCATGGAAGACGACGCCGCCGTAACCGTGGGCGGCCTTCACGATTTCGGCGGGCGCGCGCAAGCTCGTGATGATGATCGGCACCTTGTGCTTCACGCAGACGGCCATGTCGTGCATGACGCGATCGTTCGAGGCGTGGACGATTTGGTTGACGGCGAAGGGCGCGGTCTTCTTGCCGGTCTTCTGTTCGTGGTCGTCGAGTTCGGTTTTGATGCGCTCAAGCCATTTGTCGAGCATCTCGGCGGGTCGCGCGTTCAGCGCCGGAAACGACCCGACGATGCCGGCTTTGCACTGGGCAATGACGAGTTCGGGACCGGAGACGATGAAGAGCGGTGCGCCGATGACGGGGATCGAGAGGCGGTTTTGCAGGACGGGCGGGAGGGACATGTTTGGTCCGATGGTTTCAATGGAGTGGTGTGGCGGACGTTAGCTGGCGCAGTCGAATGATGGCAATCCCCGCCGCGATTGCGCTACGGCATGCGGCCTCGGTAGCGTGACGCTGCCATGCAGATTTAGCGTTAGCGGCGCGCGAGCGCTTTCTCGTAAGCCGCCTGAAGTTCGCGAAACACCGAGCGCGTGGGTTGCCTGGCGTTCAGGTGCAGATGGCGCAGCTCATCCATGAAGGCGTTCCACAGCGGGGCGCCTCCTTTCTCCAAAAGCTCGGCACGGACGGACAGTTCTTTGCTCGGACGCGTGTGTCGCCTGCCCCACGCGCCCATCTGCGCGAGCAGGGGCACGAGTTGGATGGAGGCCTCCGTCAGGCTGTAGATTCCCTTTTGGCGGTGCGACGGGTCCGCGCGTCTGGTCAGCAGGCCGGATGCGGTCAGGCGCTTCAACCTGTCGGCCAGAATGTTCGAGGCAATGCCCTCCTCGCTCTGCGCCAGCAGGTCGCCATAGGTGCGCCTGTTGCCGAACATCACGTCACGGATGACGATAAGGCTCCAGCGGTCGCCGAGCTGCTCGAGCGTCAGGTTGATCGGGCAGCCGGAACGCCCTGTTTGTGGCAAATCACTCTCCTGCAGTTTGTGCTTGCAGTATGCAAGCGGTCGCCCTATGGTCAACCACTTGCATAGCGCAAGTTGTCTGAAGGAAAGGTTTCGCGATGCCGATGCAGCTCTTTGCGCATCCGTTTTCGTCCTATTGTATGAAGGTGCTGATCGCGCTCTATGAGCGGGATGTTCCCTTCGAGCTCAGACTTTTGTCGCCGGACGAGCCGGAGAACGGCGCCGCTTTTGCTCGGCTTTGGCCGTTGCAGCATATGCCGCTGCTGCTCGATGGCGAAGCGGCGGTGCGCGAATCGTCGATCATTATCGAGCATCTCGACCTGTACCATGGCGCCGCCGCGCCGATGATCCCGCGCGAGGTCAATGAGGCGCTGCGCGTGCGTTTTCTCGACCGCGTGTTCGACAACTACGTCATGACGCCCATGCAGCGCATCGTATTCGACTTCATTCGCTCACCGGAGACGCGCGATCCGACCGGCGTCGGGGCGGCGCGTGCGATGTTGGACCGGGCTTACTCTTGGCTCGATGCAGAACTGCCGCGTGCCGCTTGGGCGGCTGGCGCGGCGTTCACCTTGGCCGATTGCGCCGGCGCGCCGTCGTTGCTCTATGCCGATTGGGTTCATCCCATTCCGGAGACATGCGCGAACCTGCAAGCCTATCGGCGCCGCCTGCTCGCGCGGCCGAGTGTTGCGCGGGTGGTCGATGAGGCGCGACCCTATCGGCACCTGTTTCCGGCGGGCGCGCCGAAACGCGATTGATTGAAACACCGGGACGGAGAATTGCGGCATGGCGAAGATCATCTTCGGGATGAACGTGTCCTTGGACGGCTATGTCGATCACGACGCGTTTGCACCCGATCCCACGCTCTTTCGTCATTTCATCGAGCAAGCGCGTGGGTTGACCGGTAGTGTCTATGGTCGGCGCCTGTATGAGATCATGCGCTACTGGGACGGAGACGAATGGAACCAACATGATCCGTCACGGGCATCGGACCTAGAAGACTTCGCGGCGGCGTGGCGGGATCAACGGAAGTGGGTCGTGTCGCGCACGCTAACGTCGGTTGGGCCGAACGCTACCCTTGTCGCGAGTGACCTCGAGACCGCCGTTCGCAAGTTGAAGGCCGAGCTTCCGGGCGAGATTGAAGTTGGAGGTCCGGGCCTCGCAGGCAGCTTGACCGAGCTTGGCCTTATCGACGAGTACCAGCTCTACGTCCATCCGGTCGTGCTTGGTCGCGGCACTCCATTCTTCGCTGCCGCCCGGCCACCGCTTCGCCTGATGGACAGCGAGCGGATTGGTGAGAGTGCGATTAGGTTGAGGTACGTTCCCGACTAGCTTCGCGGCTTTCTTGGAGACGCTTGCGCTGCCCCCCTCCCGTGCAGCAACTACGTTGCGCACGTACTCCCCCAACAGCGTTGCACGCAGTTGGGGGAGACAACGCGTTTTTTGTCTCCCCCACGTTTCACTTCAAGTGAAACTTGGGGGAGTACGTGCGCGGCGAAGCCGCTGCACGGGAGGGGGGGCGGCGCGGCGGCACACGTTGAATCATGCGATGGCTGCCGTGGCGCGGAGTTTGGTAATTTCGTCGCTCGTCCTGCCAAGCTCGCGCAGGACCTCGTCCGTATGCTCGCCCAGGCTTGGGGCGTGGCGGCGGATGGGGAGGGGTTCGCGGTCGAACTTGGCGGGGTGGCGGGCTTGGCGGATTTTGCCGGCGCGGGGGTCTTCGAAGGTGTTGATGCTGCCGTTCGCTAGCACCTGTTCGTTCGTCAGGACTTGTTCGCGGGTGAGCACGCGGGCGTGGGGGACGTCTTCGGCTTCGAGGCGGGCGGTGATTTCGGCGGTCGCCATTTGCGCCACGATGCCGGCGATCAGATCGGTCATGGGCTTGGCGTTCTGCATGCGGTCGAAGACGGATTTGAAGCGCGGGTCGTCGGCGATGTCCGGACGGCCGAGCGCGCGTGTGGTGGCGCGGAACTCGTCGTCGGAGATGGCGATCATCGTAATGTAGCCGTCCTTCGTCTTGCGGATCGAATAGAAGCTCGCGAAATCGGGGGCCCGGTTGGCGCCTTCCTCGAAGGCAAGATTGTAGTAGGCGTCGGGCCAGAGGAAGGCGATCGCGGTGTCGAGCATGTTGATCTCGACGAGGCGCCCTCCCCGCCCGCGCGCCTTTGCGTAGAGCGCGGCAGTGATCGCCTGCGCCGCCGTGATCGCCATTGTTTTGTCGACGGCCAGCGTTTGGATGAGCTGCGGTTCGCCGGCGGCGTTCTTTTGCGTGTCGGAGAAACCTGAGGTCGCCTGGATCACGGGATCGTAGACGCGGCGCTTCGCATAGGGGCCGGTGTCGCCGAAGCCCGACATCGAGACGTAGACGAGGCCGGGGTTGATCGCTTTCAGTTTGTCGTAGCCGAGGCCTAGTTTCTCAATCGCGCCGGGGCGGAAGTTTTCGACGAAGACGTCGGCGGTCTTTACGAGATCGATCAGGATTTGCCGGCCGTCCGGGGATTTGAGGTTCAGAACGATGCCGCGCTTGTTGCGGTTGACCGCGGTGAACATCGCGTTGACGCCGTTCTTTTGGGGACCGAGGTAACGCACGATGTCTCCGGGGCCGGGGGCTTCGACCTTGATCACGTCGGCGCCTTGGTCGGCCAAGATCTGTGTCGCCATCGGGCCGGAGATGATGGCCGAGAGGTCGATGATGCGCACGCCGTCGAGGGGGAGGGTCATGTTGGTGTGAGTCATTTTTTCCGCTTATCGCCTTGGCGTCTTGGCGTGAAAATTTCAAGCAAGTGTTAGCGGCCCGTGCTCCAGCTTTGGTAACACGTGCCTCGCGAACAGATCGCACTCCGCGGCGTGCGGGTAACCCGACAGGATGAAGGCTTCGATGCCGAGGGCGCGGTAGGCGTTTAGTTTGTTCAGCACTTGGGTTGGGTCGCCGACGATCGCCGCGCCGCAGCCGGAGCGGGCGCGGCCGATGCCGGTCCAGAGGTTTTCCTCGGTGTATCCTTCATCATCCGCTGCTTCGCGGATCTCGGCCTGACGACGCACGCCGGCCGAGGCATGATCGAGCGAGCGCTTGCGGATTTCGTCTCCCGTGCCCGCATCAAGCCGCGAGAGCAGGCGGCGCGCCCAAGCCCGTGCTTCGTCCTCGGTCTCGCGAACGATGACGTGGACACGATAGCCAAACTTCAGCTTGCGTCCTCGTCTTGCGGCGCGGGCGGTCATGTCGGCAATGATGGCCTTCACCTCGGGCATCCGGTCTGGCCACATC